>WTKG01000016.1 GCA_011524475.1 Demequinaceae bacterium | reverse complement strand
TCTCCTGATCGCGCACCGATCCTGGGAATCCACCTCGAGTCGGGGCCCCTAGCGCGCGCCGCTATTCTAGGCGGGTATCGTGTTCGATCTCGCACTACAGAAAGGGCCGCTCGTGCCGTACCTTCCCACTCTCAGTGGCCAGAACATCGCACTGGTGGCCGTCTTTGCCGGGCTGATAGCAGCATCCACTCTGCCACCTGAATTTTCTCTCGGACCCGCAGTGCCTATTTCTTTGCAAACACTTGCAGTGGTGCTGGCTGGACTGGTCTTAGGAGCATGGCGTGGCTTTGCCGCAACCGCGTTGTATGTGTTGGTAGGTCTGGCAGGAGCACCCATTTTTGCAAATGCCGGAGCAGGGTGGGCCACATTTGTCGGCCCCACCGGCGGTTACATTTGGGCTTTTCCGTTGGCAGCCTTCGTGGTCGGATGGAGTGCCGAGAAAGTGCGCGCCCGCGCCTCAGGAGATGCCACTTTTCCAGGATTGCTCGGTGCCGGGTTGATTTCCGTTCCGGTGATCTACGCGATCGGCGTCCCGTGGCTCGCACACGTGTTGGACGTTCCCATCTTCACTCCAGCGACGGAAGGCGGGGGAACCGCCGCTGCCTGGGGCATGGCACCTTTCGTCACAGGAGACGTCATCAAAGTTTTTGTGGCCGCGGGAGTTGCCACAGCCATTCACCGGGCTTTCCCCCAATTACTGAGCGGCGGAGAACCCTTTTTCCGCAGCACATCAGCCTGACCCTAGACCCACACGTCACCTCAAGGCCTACGCTTACCTCCATGATCCACTTCGATCGTGCAGAATGTCGTGCACCCGATGGAACGGTGCTGGTGAAACCCACCACCCTCACCTGGGATGCGTCACATGTGGCAGTTATCGGGGCAAACGGATCCGGAAAGTCCACACTCGTGCGCATGATCAACGGTTTAGCGCCACTCAGCAGTGGAACAGTGACGGTGGGTGGCCACAGTGTGAAAACACATGGTGCACAGGTGCGTTCTCAGGTGGGTTTTCTTTTCACGGACCCCAGTGCACAACTCATCATGCCCACAGTTATTGAAGACGTGGAATTGTCTTTACGCAAACTTGTGAAAAATCGTGAGGAACGGCGCGAACGAGCTCGCGAACACTTGGATCGTTTTGGTCTTACAGGAAAAGAAGACGTGCCTGTTCATTCGCTCTCCGGTGGGCAACAACAACTCCTCGCACTTGCGTCTATCTCGGCGACAGAACCTTCGATCATCATCGCTGACGAACCCACCACCCTGCTCGACAGGCGCTGGCGGCGGGTCATAGGAGACATGCTTGCGTCCCTGCCCACACAACTCATAGAAGTCACCCATGACCTGGAGGCAGCTACGCGTGCTGACCAGTGTGTCGTGGTAGATCAGGCAGAGGTCGTGTTTTCTGGCGAGCCCGCCCATGCCGTGGCCCACTACGTGGAGCTTATGGACACGTCCGCAAAGGATGCCTTGTCGTGATCGGCGTCGAACTTTATCGCCCACTGCGGACGCCGTTGCATATGCTTCCGGCCTGGCTAAAACTTGCAGGTCTGGCAAGTGTCGCTCTGAGCGTCTTCCGCATCCACGACGTCACCACTGTGGGAATCATGGCCGCCGCCGCCCTTACGCTGTTTATCTCCACGAGGCCCCCTGCGCGGCTGGGACTGCGCACCGTTGTGTTACTCATGGCATTCGCGGCACTAGGCGGCGCTTTTCATTGGATTTTTGGTGATCCCTCGCGCGGCACTCATATTGCTCTCACTCTGGCCACGGTGATGTTCACAGCTGTAGCGGTGACGGCCTCCACCTCCATGGATGCCATGCTCCAAGTTTTTGGTCTTCTCTTGTGGCCACTACGTCGCTGGATCCCTCACACCACTCTCGCCCTCGCAGCTTCCCTGGTGGTGCGTACCGTTCCAGAGGTGGCCCGGATTCTTCAGGAGTCCGCAGTGGCGGCACGCGCCCGGGGCCTGCAGCGGAATCCGCGGGCAATTGCTATTCCCAGCGGCATTCGAGTCGTGCACCACGCGCTCACCGTGGGCGATGCGATTACTGCGCGAGGACTGGCGGATGTCGCCCCACCGACACGTGATTCCTTGTAGCGTGGACCCCGGAGGCAACAATGGTATTTAACAGGCGAGCACGGATCGAGACAGGGCGCGTGCAGCGCCGCGGTCGCGGAGCGGGTGCCGGAGGCATGGTTGTCGGTGGCGGTGCCGGAACACTCATACTGCTACTTATCGCGCTCTTTTTTGGCGTGGACTTGACCGGACTTTCGGGATCAAACCTGAGCGTGCCGTCTGTGTACGAAGACCCGGAGGTACAAGCAGAATTTGACCAGCGCTGCGTCACCGGGGAAGACGCAAACCGCTACGACGACTGCCGGCTAGCCTTCGCAGTGGCTGCACTGGACTCCTACTGGGAATCAGCGGCCCCCGCCCTCGGCATTGATTTCAACCACCCCGGAGCCGTCATCTTTGACGGATCCACGTCTACCCAATGCGGGCAAGGTTCCTCCGAGACTGGCCCGTTCTATTGCCCGGTAGACGAAACCATGTACTTTGATCCCACTTTCTTTGAAGTCTTGTCCTCGCGCTTTGGTGCCGGGGAAGGCCCGCTGGCTCAAATTTATGTCGTGGCACACGAATACGGGCACCACATCCAAAACGAGATGGGCCTGTTTGAAATCGCGGACCGCTCCCGCACCGGCCCCGATTCCGACATCGTGAAACTCGAACTCGCGGCGGACTGCTTGGCGGGAGTGTGGCTCCATCACGCCACCAGAACAGTGGATGACAGCGGGACACCGTTCTTGAACCCCATCTCAGAAGAACAGATACACGACGCCCTCGAAGCCGCCGCCGCAGTGGGCGACGACAATATTCAACGCTCGATTGGCCAGAATCCCGACCCGCACACCTTCACACATGGGTCCTCAGAACAGCGTGTCAACGCTGTGGTGACAGGCATCAATCAAGGTGATGCGCGGGTATGTGACGCTTTTGGACTGATCGGCGGCGAAAGCTCGTTTTAACTCTGCTCCACGTTGATACCGCGAATCAGTACCGCATGGGTTACGCCTGACATCGGTTAAATATTGAACCCGATGGCGCGGAGTTGTTCGCGACCACCGTCGGTGATTTTGTCTGGGCCCCACGGCGGCATCCATACCCAATTGATGCGGAAGCCATCCACCACACTGTCCAGCGCGTCCGCGGTTTGTTGCTCAATAACGTCCGTGAGAGGGCACGCAGCAGACGTAAGCGTCATATCAATCACGGCGTGCGCGTTTGCATCAATCTGCACTCCATACACAAGCCCGAGGTCTACTACGTTGATCCCCAACTCGGGGTCAATCACGTCGCGCATCGCCTCTTCTACATCTGCCGCGTTGGGAGGCTTCTTCTTGGTGGTTTTCGTCTTGGTCATCGTTCCTCCTCACGCGCTTGTGCAAGCGCGTCTTTCCATGCCATCCATCCTAAGAGAGCGCACTTGATGCGCGCGGGATATTTGCCTACTCCGCCAAAAGCATTCGCATCGCCAAGCAGGTCTGCATGGGCATCGTCGATTCCTTTTCCTTGCGCCCCCATCAGCGCGCGGAAGGCTTCAGCAATCTTGTCGCTGTCCTCCACATTGACGCCCACCATGAGGTCGTGCAAAACAGAGGTAGAGGCCTGGGAGATAGAACAGCCCTGCCCCTCCCAGCTCACAGACGCCACTAGGGTTCCGTCTAAAGCCACCCGCATAGTTACTTCGTCTCCGCAGGTGGTATTGACTTGGTGAGACTCCCCTTGCGGAAGACCTGCCGCGTCCTGCAAGCCTCGTCCATGCGCTTCCCGGGCGTGGTCCATGATGACCTGTTGATACATCTGGTCGAGATCGCTCACACAGCACTCCTTGCATGGAAGAAGTCACGTGCACGCTCGACTGAATTTAAGAAGGCCTCTACATCCTCGTGGGTGGTGTACACGTGGGCAGATGCGCGAGTGGAGCCGGGAAGCCCGAATTTTGCGTGAAGCGGCTGATTGCAGTGATGGCCTACTCGTACGCAAATGCCATCGTCATCGAGGACCTGCCCCACGTCGTGGCTATGCACACCTTCTACGGCGAAGGCGGCGATTGCCACTACGTCACTTCCCTCAGAGTTCCCGACCGGTCCGATGAGGCGCACCTTGTCCATCTCGGCAAGTCCACTACGCATCTGGAGTGCCAGATCTGCCTCATGGGCAGCAACAGCCTCCATACCGAGGTTTTGCAGATATTCGACTGCCGCAGCAAGCGCCACCACTTGGGCTACCGGTTGTGAACCCGCTTCAAATCGTTGCGGCGCAGGCAACCATTCAGTTTTTTCCATGGTCACTTTGGTGATGGTGCTGCCACCAAAAACGGAAGGCGGTAACGCGTCCAACAACTCCGCTCTCCCCCACAGGGCGCCGATACCCGTCGGCCCTAACATTTTGTGTCCCGAACTTGCCAGGAAATCCACGCCCAATTCTTGGACGTTGACAGGAAGATGAGGAACAGACTGACACCCATCTACGACAGTGAGCGCCCCCACCGCACGGGCACGTTGAACCAGAGGTGCCACGTCCGTCACAATGCCAGTGACGTTACTGACATGAGTAAAGGCCACTACTTTGGTCTGGGCGTTTATAACCTCGTCAAGCGCATGAGTGTCCATGCGCCCTAGGTCATCTACGGGAATCCACGCAAATTCTGCTCCGGTGCGCTGAGCAAGCTGTTGCCAGGGAATCAAGTTGGCATGATGCTCAGTTTCCGTCACCACAATGCGGTCTCCCGGACCCAGTACAAACCGTGGGTCCGCCGGACCCCCCACTCCCGCAGAAGCAGAAGCCATGCCGCCAGCGACGAGATTCAGAGCCGCCGTAGCATTTTGCGTCCACACCACTTCGCGGGCACTGGAAGCACCAATAAAACGTGCAAACGTGGCCCGAGCCTCCTCAAAAGCCGCCGTGGCCTCCTCCGCCAGCACGTGGGCGCCTCTGGAGACCGCGGCATTGTGCCGTGCATAGAACGCCTGCTCAGCTTCCAATACAGCCCTGGGCTTCTGTGACGTAGCAGCTGAATCTAGGTACACCAAAGGCTTTCCGGCTCGAGCTGTGCGCTCCAGCAACGGAAAATCATGGCGGACATCTAGGGTCATGTCACGCCTTCGTGAGGTAGCGGTCATACCCCTCTGCTTCAAGTTTCTCTGCGAGTTCCGGGCCGCCTTCTTCGGCGATCACTCCGTCCACGAACACGTGCACAAAATCGGGGGTGATGTAGTTAAGGATGCGGGTGTAGTGAGTGATCAACATGATCCCCACGTCCGTGTTCTCCTTCACACGATTCACGCCCTCAGACACCACCCGCAACGCATCAACATCGAGGCCAGAGTCGGTCTCGTCCAGAATGGCCATCTTCGGAGCAAGAAGTTCCATCTGCAAAATCTCGTGGCGCTTCTTTTCACCACCAGAGAAGCCTTCATTGACGTTGCGCTCCGCGAAAGAAGAGTCCATACGGAGGTTCTCCATGGATTCCTTCACATCGGACACCCAACTGCGGAGGGCCGGGGCCTGACCATCCAGGGCCGTCTTTGCCGTCCGCAAGAAGTTGGATACCGAGACTCCAGGAACCTCTACTGGATATTGCATAGCCAGAAAAAGCCCTGCCTTGGCACGCTCGTCCACACTCATGTCCAGCACGTCTTCGCCATCGAGCGTGACGCTACCGTCGGTCACTTCATACTTGGGGTGGCCTGCAAGCGCGTACGCAAGGGTGGATTTCCCTGAGCCGTTAGGGCCCATGATTGCGTGAGTTTGCCCCGATTCAAGGGTGAGGTCCACACCTTTGAGGATTTGCTTGGTTCCGTCTGGGGTTTCTACGCTTACGTGCAGGTTTTTGATCTCTAGAGTGCTCATGAATTCTCCTTTGTCACGTGCAGAGGTTGGTCAATGTCGGCATATACCTTGTCGCCATCTACCCGCACGGAATACGTGCCCACAGGGGTCATGGCAGGGAGTTCATCTGGCACACCCGAGCGCACGTCGAAGCGTGACCCGTGTGCCCAACATTCGAGGTGGTATCCCTCTAATTCACCTTCGGCGAGAGAGACTTCTGCGTGGGTGCAAGTGTCGTCTATCACGAAGAATTCTTCAGATTCTGTACGCACTACGGCAAAAGGAGCGTCAGAACCATCAGGCCGGGTGAGCGCTACTCGGGCAACACTTCCAGCAGGGATGTCACGGACATAACAGGCTAGTTGTTCAGCCATTTGCGGCCGCCAACGCGTTCTCGATGGTGTCTGTGATGCGTTCTTCCACTTCATCTACACCAATTTCTCGGATCAGGTCCGCGAAGAAGCCCCGCACCACAAGTTTGCGTGCCTCATCGTGTGGAATCCCTCGCGAGCGGAGGTAAAACATTTGTTCGTCGTCAAAGCGCCCCGTAGCGGACGCGTGCCCGGCGCCCTCGATTTCGCCCGTTTCGATCTCCAGGTTGGGCACCGAATCAGCCCGTGCCCCGTCCGTGAGCACCAAATTCCTGTTCAATTCGTACGTGTCGGTGCCTTCGGCAGCGGCACGAATCAGCACGTCTCCAATCCAGACGGTGCGTGCGGATTCCCCTGCAAGTGCTCCTTTATAGGTCACCCGTGAGGTGCATTTGGGCACCGCGTGGTCCACGAAAAGCTGATGTTCTAGGTGCTGGCCCGAGTCAGCGAAATACAGGCCAAAGAGGTCCACCCGTGCACCTTCGCCCGCAAAAGCAGCAGAGGTGTTGAGGCGCACCACTTTTCCACCCAGAGTCACTACCGATTGACGGAGTCGGGCGTCTCGTTCGAGTTGCACCACTACTTCGCCTGCGTGCACCGTGTCGTCATCCCACTCTTGAAGAAGCACCAGGGAAAGACCAGCGTTAGCTCCGACGCGTACTGACATAAATTCGGAATAGGTTGCGGTGCCGTTGCGAGCAATCACTACGGTGGCTTCCGCGCCGTCTTTGATATCAATCAGCAGATGACCCCGCACATCCTCACCGGCTCCCGTAAGACCAATGCTTATCGGCTCTGCGACCTGCGTGTCTGCCTCCACAGTAAGCGCCATGGCGCCATCACTGAGGGACGTAGCTACCGCAGAGGCGCGGTCCCCTGGCGCCCGTACCGAGCGCGTGCGCGCCTCTTCTGCACTGACTTCTTCCAGCGTGACTCCGTCAGGCAAGGTGGGCACGTTCCAGTCAAGGTGTCCTTGCCCGTCCTCGGTGGCAAACATCGGCGCCAGTTCGGCACGTGCGCTAAAGCGCCAGTTTTCCTCGCGCCCCGTAGGTACACCGAAGTCTTCTGGGTCGAAGGACGTCGGCCGGTCAGCCCGAGAAGCATCCGGTTGGGCGACACCTCCGTGACTGTGCGATCCGTCCGTAGTTGCGCGTGAGTGGTCAGTGACCGTCACCCCACTGCTCCTTCCATTTGCATCTCAATAAGTCGATTAAGTTCGATGGCGTATTCCATCGGCAACTCACGTGCGATGGGCTCCACAAAGCCGCGCACGATCATTGCCATGGCTTCCGTCTCGTCCAAGCCGCGAGACATGAGATAGAACAGCTGGTCTTCACTCACTCGAGACACCGTTGCCTCGTGGCCCATATGAACGTCGTCTTCGCGCACGTCCACATAGGGGTAGGTGTCTGAACGGGAAATGGTGTCCACCAAGAGGGCATCGCACAAAACGTTGGATTTGGAG
>WTKG01000041.1 GCA_011524475.1 Demequinaceae bacterium | reverse complement strand
CTTGTCGGCAAGTTCGTACACATCCACTTGAGCACGTCCGCATGAAGGGCACGAGACAATTTCAAGAGTGCGTTCGCGTAAGTTGAGGCTTTGTAAAATCTGGAGGCCTACCTTGACTTCCTCCACCGGCGGGGCCGATAGAGAAACCCGAATAGTGTCCCCAATTCCTTTACTCAACAACGCCCCGAACGCAGTAGCCGACTTGATGGTGCCTTGGAAGGCAGGGCCCGCTTCTGTCACTCCGAGGTGGAGAGGCCAGTCCCCCCGCTCGCTCAACATTTCGTAAGCCTGCACCATCACCACGGGATCATTGTGCTTCACCGAAATTTTGAAGTCCCGAAACCCGTGCTCTTCGAAGAGGCTCGCTTCCCACACTGCGGATTCCACGAGCGCCTCGGGGGTGGCCTTCCCGTACTTTTCCAGGAGCCGCGGATCCAAAGATCCTGCGTTCACGCCAATGCGCAAGGAGGTGCCAGCGTCCGAGGCGGCCTTCGCGATCTCTTTGACTTTGTCATCAAACTTTTTGATGTTCCCCGGGTTGACCCGCACCGCAGCGCATCCCGCGTCAATGGCCGCAAACACGTATTTGGGTTGAAAGTGAATGTCTGCAATCACCGGAATTTGAGACTTTGCGGCGATGGCGCCCAAGGCGTCAGCGTCATCCTGGGTGGGGCACGCGACCCGCACGATGTCGCACCCGGTGGCCGTCAGTTCCGCAATTTGCTGCAAGGTGGAGTTGATGTCATGAGTTTTAGTGGTGGTCATCGACTGCACCGAGATGGGGGCGTCACCGCCCACGTCCACCTTTCCCACCTTGATTTTTCTGGTCTTGCGTCGAGGCGCCAACACAGGCGGCGGCAACGCAGGCATCCCTAATCCAATAGTCACGTTCCTAGTATCCCTTACGCAGATGTTTTTGAGGGCGCATAACCCGCTATACGAACGACACCGGAGCCACAATGTCCGCCACGATGAGGACCACACCAAAAACAATGAGGAACGCATAGACCGCATATGCCAGTGGAACGGTGCGCGCGACATCCACAGGAACAGTGGCCGCGTGGCCGCGAAGACGTGCGACACCGTTCTTGACTGCCTGCCATACGGCTCCCGCCATGTGCCCGCCGTCAAAAGGAGGCAGCGGGATCATGTTGAACACAAACAATGCGATATTTACCGACCCGACGATCACCAGTACAGACACCACTCGATCCGCGAAGGACTCCACCGACGTCACAAGCTCTCCCGTGGCGACCGCTGCTCCCACGATGCTTTGTGCCCCTTCCGCGTCCCGCTCTTCCACTCCTGCGATTGCACGCGCAGCGGAGGCCATGTGTTCAGGAAGGTTAATAACCAGGTTCCCTACCGCGACAACGGCCTCCCCTGTCCACCCCAGACTTGTCGCTACTGGCACTCGTTCCCGAGCCTGTGCGGGCTGCACTCCAAAGAACCCAGTGGGCTCCAGCACAAATTCACCTTCCGCATCCACGAGGGGCTCTCCCGCGGCATCAAAAGTGAAGTAGTCCCGCGCCGTGGGGGCTACCTCAACAGAGAACACGTCTCCGTCGCGATCAATGTCCACTGTCACGGTTCGCCCTAAGGCATCACGCATACGTTGAGTAAGGTCAGCCCAGGAGGCCACCTCGACACCATCAAGAGCAAGAATCCGGTCCCCTACCTCCAGCCCTGCCTTGCTCGCCGCAGACGGCTCATCACCTTCCTCGCACGTGTCGTACACGGATTCCAAGGCACATGGCGTCACGGCCGCAACCTGCGGTTGGAACGTAGGTACCCCATATCCAGACCCCACTCCCACAAAAATGAGTGCTGCGATAAGCAGATTCGTGAACGTTCCGCCACCCATGACAATGAGTTTCTTCCACGCGGGGAGTCGCCAAAAATAGCGTGCAGCGGGGTCGTGAGGGATGTCCTCCCACTCCGCTTCGCGAGTATCACGAATCACACGAGCCCACCACGAACGCCCTTTCACCGGCGCAACTTCGTGCGCTGGAGGAACCATTCCCACCAATTTGACGTAGCCACCCAGAGGAATCGCCTTGATCCCGTACTCAGTTTCGCCACGCATACGCGACCACAAGGTGGGGCCAAATCCCACCATGTACTGACTCACTGGGACCCCAAAAATTTTCGCAGGCAGCAGATGGCCCACCTCATGTAAAGCTATGGAGAGCAGCACCCCGACGGAAAACGCGACTACCGCAAGAGTGAAGGCAGGGGACGCAACCACGGCATACGCCAACCCGGCAAAAAGGACGGCGGCAATGACGAGACGGGTGAGATTCATACGCACACACTACGTCCGCGAGCGCCGTGCAGATTCACGGGCCCAGCGTTGCGCCTCTTCCACTGCGCCAAGGCTGACCTCCGCGGGGGCGCTGTAGTCACTAAGGGTTTTTTCTACGGTGTCGACAATGTCCAGGAAGCCCAGATTCCCGGCGAGGAATGCCGCGACACATTCCTCGTTCGCGGCGTTGTACACAGCCGGATGAAGTGGGGAGGCCGCGGCGGCTTCACGCATCAGTCTCACCGCCGGGAATACTGCATCATCCAAGGGCTCAAATGTCCATGTCTGTGACACTGACCAGTCATAGGAAGGCGACACTTCCGCCAGCCGCTCTGGCCACGACAGCCCGAGGGCGATGGGCAGGCGCATATCAGGAGGACTTGCTTGCGCGATCGTGGCTCCATCCCGGAACTCCACCATCGAATGAATCTGCGATTGGGGGTGCACGACTACATGGATGTCCTTCAGCTCCACTCCAAAGAGGAGGTGGGCTTCTAACAGTTCTAACGCTTTATTTACCATGGTGGCCGAGTTAATAGTCACCACGGGACCCATGTCCCACGTGGGGTGTTGCAGTGCCTGTTTGGCCGTGACGTCGGCAAGAGAGGCGCGACTTCGGCCACGAAACGCTCCGCCCGATGCCGTCAAAATCAGTCTGGACACCTCACGCTCGGTTCCCGACCGAAGCGCCTGAGCCATCGCGCTATGTTCCGAATCCACTGGCACTATTTGGCCCTCGTATTGCACCGCCTGATGCACCAAAGCGCCGCCAGCGATCAGGGACTCTTTATTTGCCAGCGCAAGCAGACTTCCTGCTTCAAGGGCGGCAAGCGTAGGGCGAAGCCCCACTGACCCTGCCATTCCATTGAGAACAACATCTGCCGGGGCGGCCTCGCCTGCACCGATATATCCGGCCGCGATCGTGGTGGCCGCGTCGTCCCCTGCATACACATGCACGTCAGGCAAAGCCTCCGACACGTGCGCGGCAACCGTCTCGTCCGCAACCCCCACCGCCTGCACGTGAAAGGAGCGCGCCTGCGTAATCAACGTGTCAACAGAACCGCCGCCCGCGGCCAGGGCTTGCACAGTAAAACGTTCGGGATGGCGAGAAATAACGTCCAGTGCCTGGGTACCAATGGAGCCAGTAGAGCCCAGAATCGCAACGGAACGCACAGTCATGGGCAAGCAGATTACGCCTGGTCAATGCCCAGGAGCAGATCAATGACTTTTGCCAAGAACGTGTCCACATCGGACTCCGCGTACGCACGAGACCGCGCAGCCCGTGCAAACGTCGTTTCACGGATTTCCTGCACGGTGATCGGCTCACCCGTATTGAAGTATTGGGCCACCCGATCCACCAGCGCGTCCACCTGTTCTGCGTTATAACCACGTCCCATTCCCGCAGGCTGGTCGAAACGTTCTCCCTCAGGTTGCGTAAGACGTTCGTAGAGTAGCCCGGCACGGCTCTGGAGTTCCAGATTCCACGCTTCTTCACCGTGTTCGTCGATGAACTGTTGACGCAGACGCTGAGAAAAGGCTTTCTCCAAGGTGTCGAGTGCTGCGTCTACTTCGACCGTGTCGTACCCACCCCGTGCTTCGTCGAAAGCCGCCCGGCGGATATCCATGGGAAGCAAGCCCTGGGGATCCATCTGGGTACGCTCGTAGGCCTCACGGACCTTGACCATAAAGTCGTCTACCTGGCTGCGGTTATAGCCGGTGCGCAACATGCTAGTGCGCGAGAACATTGACGCACTCATTCTTTCTCCTTCGTCGCCAACTGGCCGCAGGCGCCATCAATTTCACTTCCTCGAGTGTCCCTGATGGTGGTCGGAATGTGGTGATCCCGTAGGCGCGCCACAAATTCTTTTTCTACCTCAGGGTCAGATGCTGTCCATTTACTACCCGGAGTGGGGTTAAGGGGGATCGGATTTACATGCACCCAACCCGACCCACGTTCGGCTAATTTTCGCCCCAGCAAGTCCGCTCTCCATGCATGGTCGTTGATATCCCGAATGAGGGCATATTCGATGGAGACTCGTCGCCCGCTCGCCTCAAAATAACGCCGTGCAGCATCTAAGGCTTCGTCTACCGACCACCGAGTGTTGATGGGAACAAGTTCGCTGCGCAACTCGTCATCAGGCGCATGCAAACTCAACGCAAGAGTCACCGGAATTTCCTCGCTCGCTAATTTATCGATAGCCGGCACCAACCCCACGGTGGACACCGTCACGTGACGCGCAGAAAGCCCCAGGCCGTGAGGCTGCTCGGCGACGAATGCCCGCACCGCCTTCACCACAGCGGCGTAGTTTGCCAACGGCTCTCCCATGCCCATAAACACGATGTTGGACAGTCGCACCGATTCGCCAAATATGCCATCTCGTGACTGACCCGCAGCTAACCGCGCTTGGTCAATGATTTCGGCCGCACTCAAGTTGCGAGTCAGGCCCATTTGACCAGTGGCGCAAAAAGGGCAGGCCATGCCACATCCGGCTTGACTGGTGACACATAGGGTGGCTCGCCCGGGGTATCGCATCAGGACCGACTCCACCTTGACTCCGTCGTGAAGTTCCCACAGCGTCTTCACGGTGTCGCCGTCGTCCGTTGTGATCGTGCGCACTTCCTTCATAAGAGGAGGAAAGAGCTGCTCACTAAGCTGCTCCCTCGCCGCAGCCGGAATGTCGGTCATCTGGTCTGCGTCGGTGCTGAAATGTGAAAAATAGTGGGTCGCGAGTTGCGAGGCACGGAACTCCGGATGACCCAGACTAGCCACCGCATTCTTGCGTTCACTTTCAGAAAGGTCCGCAAAATGCAGTGGCGGTTTGCCCCTCCTAGGCGCTGCCATGGTGAGCACTGGAGCACCTTCCGGAATGTCAATATTTGTCATTCGAAACTCACCAAAATCCCAAAAGCAACATACGCCAACGGCGCTGCCACAAGCAGAGAATCGATTCTGTCCAACACTCCCCCGTGGCCAGGTATTGCGCCGCCCATATCTTTGATATTCATATCCCGTTTGAGTACCGACTCCACTAAATCTCCAAAAACTGCGCCGACAACCGCGACCGCTCCCACTAACAAACCCACTTGCCATGCGCCCTGCAGTAAAAAGTAGGCAGCAATAGTTGCGGCACTGACACCGAGGATCGCGCCTCCCACAGCCCCTTCCCAGGTCTTCTGAGGGCTAATATGCGGAGCCATTTTGTTGCGCCCAAATTTCATCCCCGTGAAGAGCGCCCCCGTATCACTGCCGGCAACCGCAAGAACGACAATGAGCACCCGCACCCACCCGTCTTCCGTCTCCCGGATCAGCAGCATGAAGGACATCAAAAAGGGAATCCAGACCAACGTGAGAATCGAGGCAAGTGAGTCATGAAGAGCGTCTTCGTGCCAATCTTCGACAAGCCTCCAGGCGACGGTGCCAGCACACGCCACGAGCAGCGCCACCACCAGGCCTTCACGCCCTGCAAACCACGTAGCGACCCCCATTCCCACGGTCCCCGCAATGATGGGAGTGAGGGCCAGAAAACGGCCACTACGCATCAGCGCTGCACGCCATTCCGGATATGCGGCGATCACAAAGCCATACATCACCGCTGCAAACGCAAGGCCATGCCACCAATTAGCCACCAACACCAAGGCCAGAATCCCCAACCCGATTGCCGTCGCAACGGGAAGATTTCTGCCGCTACGGCGCTTGAGAATGCGGCCAGCCGCAGCAGACGCATCCCTCGAGGGAACGGCCGGTGTCGACGCGTTCATTAGATGGCCAGGAGTTCGCTCTCTTTGTGCGCGAGCAAGGCATCAATCTCATCCACGTGTTTCTTGGTGAGGGCGTCCAGTTCCTTCTCTGCTCTGGCCCCTTCATCCTGACCAATGTCCCCATTTTTCACCGCGGCATCAAGCGTTTCTTTTGCCTTGCGTCGCGCACTCCTGACACTGACCCGTGCTTCTTCTGCCTTGGACTTTGCCACCTTCACGTACTCTTTTCGACGCTCTTCGGTCAGTTGAGGCATCACAATCCGCAACTGGTTACCGTCACTTGTAGGGCTCACGCCAAGGTCCGATTCCCGCAACGCCTTTTCGATGTTCGAGAGTGCTCCCGCATCAAAAGGCGAGATGAGCACCGTCCTAGCTTCGGGGGTCGCAATAGAGGCAAGCTGCTGTAAAGGAGTGGGCGCTCCGTAGTAGTCCACCAAAATCGGTGCAAACATCGAAGCCGAGGCCTGGCCCGTGCGGATGCCAGCAAAGTTATCTTTCGCGACTGCGACCGATTTATCCATGTGCTCCTCGGCATCGAGGAGAGTCTCATCAATCACGGTGCGGTCCTTTCTTGATTGCTTACGCGGTTACCCGGGTACCGATTGTCTCCCCTATCAACGCGCGTGTCACGTTGCCGGGTTCCTCAAGACCAAACACCACCATAGGAAGTTCATTATCCATACACAGACTGAATGCAGTCGAATCCATGACATTGAGACCCTTGTTCAATGCCTCGCGATACGTGAGGGAGTCAAATTTTGTTGCAGACGAGTCATGTCGAGGGTCTGCAGAGTAGACCCCGTCGACACCGTTCTTGCCCATCAAAACTTCAGAACAGCGAGTCTCTAACGCACGTTGCACAGAAACCGTATCCGTAGAGAAATACGGCATCCCCGCACCGGCAGCAAAAATCACCACCCTGCCTTTCTCGAGGTGCCGCATAGCGCGTCTGGGAATGTACGGCTCAGCCACCTGTCCCATGGTGATTGCGGTTTGGACGCGCGTATCCACTCCTGCCTGCTCCAAAAAGTCTTGGAGGGCGAGCGCGTTCATCACGGTCCCCAACATGCCCATGTAGTCGGCGCGGGCACGTTCCATGCCGCGCTCGCTCAACTCCACGCCACGGAAAAAGTTGCCGCCGCCTACCACCACGGCGACTTGGACACCCTGATGAACAGCCTCAGCGGTCTCATGCGCAAGTCTTTGCACAATGTCGGGAGAAAGCCCGACCTCGCCACCACCGAACGTCTCGCCGCTTAACTTCACGAGGACCCGACGGCCCGACGGTGGGGTATCCACACCCGGAATTGGAGTGTCGGACATGGATGCTCCCATCAGCGCCAGTATGCGATGCGCGAGACGTACCCGCGACGATTATGTTTCCTAGGCTCCCACGCGGAAGCGCGCGAAGCGAGTAACCTCGCCGCCCGTAGCCGCGATGACCTTGCCCACAGTGCTCTTGGGATCCTTGGCATACGCCTGGTCCACAAGGCAGTTCTCCTTGAAGAAACCGTTCATTCGGCCTTCAATGATTTTCGGCAAAGCAGCTTCGGGCTTACCTTCACCCTTCGCGGTCTCTTCTGCCACACGACGTTCGTTTTCCACTACGTCGGCGGGAACGTCATCCCGTGACAGATACGTGGGTGAGTAGGCCGCGATGTGCATGGCAACATCACGAGCGACGTCGCCCACACTGGTCTCTGCCGCCACCAACACACCTACCTGGGCAGGAAGATCTTTGTTCGTGCGGTGCAGATACACGGCAACCTGAGGGCCTGTGACCTGAGCTACGCGACGGAGTTCAATCTTCTCCCC
>WTKG01000047.1 GCA_011524475.1 Demequinaceae bacterium | reverse complement strand
GTGAAGAGCGATATGAGCGATCGATTCTTGTGGCACCCCAGCCTCCACAACAACCGAAATTGCTTCGACCGAGGGGAGCGTAGATGCGTATTCTTCCCCTACGTCCTCCAGCGTCCCTGACCATACGACATCACTTTCGACCGGTAGTGAATCCAAGGGGCGAGGGTTTTCATTTTCCAACGCAAGCGAGAGGCCGATGGAAGCCAACACCATACAGGTCGCTGGCACGGTGGCCTGGGCCGCACCCTGGAGTGCCGTATCTCGCGCGGCTTCTACGCTGGCATCAACTGTCAGGAGTCTCTCTGTGCGGGGGGAGGCGAGCGTGTCCGTCGTGGGAAACGGAACGTACACACCGCCCAGCGCATCCATCTGCGCTTGTGCGCGCGCCGCGAGTGCTACATCTGAAGGCGACGGGTCGATCGCGGTGGCGGCAATGATCATAGCGAGGGCGCGTGCGGTGGCATCCCGTATTTCTTCGTCTGGCCCGGGGGAAGGAGGCGCTGGTGGTGGAGTATCAATTCGCAGCGGCATGCACCCTGACATGACAAGAACCGCAAGAATTGCTGTGGCGGCGGCCTTTGCACGGTACCGGGAATACACATCTGTCATCATGTCACGCTTCCATTCGTTCTAGACTGGGGTTCAGTCACTTGCGTTACAACTACACACGTCCGCACACTCGCTGTGGAGGGGAGGTCAGCACATGGATCTCATAGACGCGGCTACGGCGGCCGGCAATGAGGCTGCAGATCGAGTGGGGCTGATACTCGAAGATGTGACGGTAGATGGTCGTGGTAAGAATCGCGTGGCGATAGTGACGGTAGATGCCCACGGTGATCACACCGCGAGTGTGGATATTGACCTGATCTCGTCAGTGGCACGTGACATATCTGCTGCTTTAGATGAACGTGATGTCGCGGGCGGCCCTTACACACTTGAGGTGTCTACTCCGGGAATTGACCGCCCTCTGACCTTGCCGCGTCATTTTGCTCGCGCGCGCACGCGTACGGTGCGGGTCGAACTTCTCGATCACAGCATCGTTCGCGGTGTCTTGAGGCATAACGATGATCGCACCATTACCGTGGAGTCTGACGAGGGTCAGACCGAGGTGTTGATGGCAGATATTGCGTCTGCGCGTGTAGAGATTGCGATGGGGAGGGCCTAGATGGATATCGATCTCAACGCACTTCGTGAACTCGAAAAAGAACGCGACATCTCTTTTGACACACTCATTGACGCCATCGAACAGGCGTTAGCTAGCGCGTATCACAAAACTCCTGGAGCTCATCGTCAGGCTAGGGCGGTGATTGACCGGGAAGACGGAAAAGTAACCATCCTTGCGCGTGAAGATTCCATGGAAGAAACGGAAGAGCGAGGAGAAATTTCCGAGCCTGCTCCAGAATTCGATCACACCCCACAGGACTTTGGTCGCATTGCCACTGCAACGGCACGTCAGGTGATTGTGCAGAGGCTACGTCAAGCTGGTGATGACTCTGTCCTGGGTGAGTTTGCCGGGAAAGAAGGGCAACTTGTCAGTGGGGTGATTCAGCAAGCGGCTGACCCACGCAATGTTCACGTGGACTTAGGTGAAGTGGAGGCATTGTTGCCACCGCATGAACAAGTCCCGACAGAGACGTATGAACACGGAGAGCGCATTCGGGGATATGTGCTCGATGTGTCACGTGGAATGAAGGGCCCGTCGATCACGATCAGCCGCACCCACCCGGGGCTGGTCCGGGCACTATTTGACTTAGAGGTTCCGGAGATTAGTGATGGATCCGTCGAGATCATGGCATTGGCTCGGGAGGCTGGGCACCGAAGCAAGATGGCGGTGCGTGCACATGTGGAAGGAGTGAACGCCAAAGGTGCCTGTATCGGCCCCATGGGGGCCAGAGTCAGAGCCGTAATGTCTGAACTCCATGGCGAAAAGATTGACATTGTGGATTGGGACGAGGACCCGGCAGTGTTTGTTGCGAATGCGTTGTCGCCCTCCACAGTGGTCTCTGTCACGGTCGTGGATGAGGAGGCAAAGGCTGCCCGCGTCATAGTTCCCGACTTTCACTTGAGTCTTGCCATTGGCAAAGAAGGGCAAAACGCGCGCCTGGCAGCGCGCCTCACAGGATGGCGTATTGACATTCGCTCTGACGAAAATCCGGATACTCCAGGCGCCGCTGGCGCTTAGTGCGCGCTACACTCGTACGGTAACCATTCCTACTGGAGATTGGGATTCATCCCATGCGTACACGATGAGCATTCAGAAATGAGCACCGCTCACTAACGATGGTTCGACCCCTGCCTCGGTCGGATCGAGACAGGAGAATTGTGGCAAAGCCCCGCGTGCACGAGATCGCCAAAGAGCTTGGCGTTCCGTCAAAAGAATTGATCGCCAAACTGAACGAGTTGGGCGAATACGTCAAGGGTCCTTCGTCGACGCTTGAGGCGCCTGTAGTGCGCAAAGCACGGGAGGCATTCCCCGCGGCTAAGGCGGCACCAAAAAAGAGCGCTCCGGCCAAGAAGAAGGCGGCCCCGGCGAAGCCAAAGCCTGCGTCGAAGCCGCAGGAAGCCTCGGAGCCTTCAGAGGCAGCTAGCGCGCCATCGGTCGACGAGGATTCTTCCACGAAAGTGCAGTCGTCTCCTGCGGCGGCCAAGCCAGCCCCTGCTACACCCACGCCAGCAGCGATGCCTCGGCCACGGTCAGGAGGCAATAACCCGTTCGCGGCGCCTCGTCCCCGCCCGCGTCCTGGCGGTAACAACCCCTTTCAGGCCACGCGTCCACAGCGAGGTTCGGGCGGGCCAGGAGGGCGTTCTGACCGTCCCGCGCGCGGTGACCGGTCCTCACGTCCCGAACGTTCCGGTGCTGGCGCAGGAGCAGGTTCACGTGGAGGTAGCCCGTATCGCGGCGGTCCCGGTAGAGGAGGCGCTCCTGGCGGAGGACCCGGAGGTCCAGGTGGGCCTGGGGGTCCTGGTGGCCCAGGAGGTTTCCGTGGCGGTGGCCCCGGTGGCGGCCGTGGCCGTGGCCGTGGTGGCGGTACCGCAGGAGCTTTCGGGCGTCCCGGCGGCAAACCTTCCAAGTCGCGCAAGTCTAAGCGCGCGAAGCGACAGGAATACGAAGAGCAGCAAGCGCCGGCTATTGGCGGCGTAAACATCCCTCGGGGAGATGGCGACACTCCGATTCGCTTGAGGCGCGGGGCCACCATTGCTGATTTTGCCGAAAAAATTGACGTGGATCCGGCTGCCATCGTGACAGTTCTGTTCCATCTCGGTGAGATGGCTACGGCGACACAGTCGTTGGATGAGGACACTTTTGAAACCCTTGGGGCGGAGCTTGGGTACACGATTCACATCGTTTCGCCCGAAGATGAAGACAAGGAACTCCTGGAAGACTTCGGTCTTGACCTGGAAGCGGAACTAGCATCAGAAACAGACGCGCAGCTGGAGCCACGTTCTCCGGTGATTACTGTGATGGGTCACGTGGACCACGGAAAGACCAAGTTGCTCGATGCCATTCGCAAGTCAGACGTGGTGGACGGCGAAGCAGGGGGAATCACCCAACATATTGGTGCCTATCAGGTGCACCACATGCACGAGGGCGTGGAACGAGCCCTTACCTTTATTGATACTCCTGGTCACGAAGCGTTCACGGCCATGCGTGCGCGAGGTGCCAAAGTCACAGATATTGCGATTTTGGTCGTGGCCGCAGATGACGGAGTGATGCCTCAAACTATCGAGGCCCTCAACCACGCACAGGCGGCAGAAGTTCCGATTGTCGTCGCGGTCAACAAAGTCGATAAAGAAGGCGCGAACCCTGGCAAGATCCGTCAACAACTCACGGAATATAACTTGGTGGCGGAGGAATATGGCGGTGAGGCCATGTTCGTGGATGTCTCTGCTATCCAAGGCACAGGCATTGACGACCTATTGGAAGCAGTGTTGTTGACAGCGGACGCGGGCTTGGATCTGCGCGCTAACCCCACCAAGGACGCCCGTGGTGTGGCAGTTGAGGCTCATTTGGATAAGGGGCGCGGTCCCGTCGCAACGGTGCTGGTGCAATCGGGAACTCTACGAGTGGGTGATGCCATCGTGGCAGGAACCGCATACGGCAGGGTGCGTGCCATGTTTGATGAACATGACATGCCTGTGGAAGAAGCCCGTCCGGGGCGCCCAGTATTGGTGCTGGGATTCGAGTCCGTGCCTGGAGCCGGAGACACGTTGCTGGTGGCAGAGGACGATCGCACAGCGCGTCAAATTGCTGAGAAACGCGAAGCCGCCCAGCGCGCTGCGCAGCTTGCCTCCCGTCGCAAGCGCATCAGCCTAGAAGAATTCACCAAGGCCCTGGAAGACGGCAAGGTGGATACCCTCAACCTCATCATCAAGGGAGATGTCTCTGGTGCGGTCGAGGCGCTGGAAGATGCATTGGTCGAGATTGATGTGGACGCCAGTGTGGGTGTGCGAATCATTCACCGTGGGGTGGGTGCGATTACTCAAAATGACGTCAACCTGGCAACTGTGGACGATGCCATCATTTTGGGATTCAACGTGCGGCCGGCGGAGCGGGTGCAAGAACTTGCGGACCGCGAGGGCGTCGATATGCGGTTCTATAGCGTGATTTACCGCGCTATTGAAGACATTGAGGCAGCCCTGAAAGGCATGCTCAAGCCCGAATTCGAAGAGAAACTCACGGGCTCCGCCGAGATTCAAGAGATCTTCCGCAGTTCCAAGTTTGGCAACATCGCTGGATCCTTGGTTCGCTCGGGAGTCATTCGCCGAGGGTCGAAGGCACGTGTGTCCCGCGAAGGTGTGGTGGTCGGAGAGCCGGAGATCGATACGTTGCGCCGGTTTAAGGACGACGTCACTGAGGTCAAGGATGGATTCGAGTGCGGTATTGGCCTTGGTACCTTCAACGACATTCAGGTGGGAGACGTCATCGAAACATTCGAGATGGTGGAGATCGAGAGGAAGTAAATGGTCGACCATCCGCGTGCACGTGCGATTGCAAGTACCGTCAAGAAAGTAGTGGCGGATGCGCTTGAGCATCGTCTCACTGATCCGCGTCTAGGTTTCGTCACTGTGACGGATGTCCGGGTGACGGGAGATCTGCAACACGCGTCGATTTTCTACACTGTGCTCGGGTCAGCACAGGAACGTGAAGACACGGCTGCTGCACTTCAGTCTGCCTCTGGGCGTATTCGCTCATTGGTGGGGGCAGAACTTGCCATTCGTCTTACGCCCACACTGGAGTTCATTGTGGATGCGGTGCCAGAAACTGCTGCAGAGCTTGAAGCGGCTCTAGACAAAGCGCATGCGGCAGACGAACGCACTGCGCAGGCACGAGCTCACGCTGAATTCGCGGGGGATGCCGACCCCTACAAACAGCCTCACGACGAAACAGAGTAGAGCGTGGGCGCGGTGATACGCGATGGTTTTGCCGTAGTGGACAAGCCTTCCGGATGGACTTCCCATGACGTGGTGGCACGTTGTCGACGGTTTTTTCAGACGCGGAAAGTGGGGCATGCCGGAACCCTCGACCCCATGGCAACCGGAGTTCTCGTGCTGGGAATAGGCAAAGGCACACGGCTGCTTTCCCACGTGGTGGGAGTCGGGAAAACCTACGAGGCGACCATTCGGCTAGGGCATGCCACCGACACGGATGACGCGGATGGCAACATCACCTCTACACACGATGCGAGTGCGGTTTCGGATGCTGATGTAGCGCAGGCTCTTGCTCAACTGAGCGGCACGTTTGCGCAGGTACCGAGCACTGTGAGTGCAATCAAAGTAGACGGCAAGCGTGCGTATGCTCGGGTCAAGTCCGGGGAAGACGTGACACTGAAACCGCGCACCGTCACAGTGGAATGGACCGCTGTGGGAAGCCTGAGGGAGGTGTCCGCCGCTCCTGAATTACGAGAATGTGATGTGGTGGTGGAGGTTTCTTCTGGCACATACGTGCGGGCGCTTGCCCGTGACCTCGGTGAGATCCTGGGAGTAGGCGGACACCTGACATCCTTGCGCCGCACGCGGGTAGGAAAGTTTTCGTTGGAACAGGCCTCCCTGGTGTCGGATATCGAGGCACTGCATGACGCTGGTGTTTTTCCGCCGCTGATGACTTTGGGTCGTGCCGCTTCTCACGTGATGTCCACCCTTCGGGTAGGTGTCCAAGAGGCGCGTGCACTCACGTATGGGCAACGACCAGCGGCTCCGCAGGAGACACCTGCGGATGTACCCGTGGCGATCATCGGGCCGGACGATTCCTTGGTGGCAGTGGCGCAAGTCGACAGCGGTAACCTGCGTCCTGTGAGTGTTTTTCAGGACCCAGGCCCATGACTCAGGTATGGCATGGTTTGTCCGAGGTTCCCGCCGATGCTGGCGCTACTGTTGTGACGTTAGGAAACTTCGATGGGGTGCATCGCGGGCACCAACACATATTGCGCGCGATTGTGGAGCACGCGAATACGCATAGCCTTCGAGCGGTGGCGCTGACATTTGACCCGCATCCTCGCACCGTTCACATGCCTGACGATTCCACAGAACTCATTACTGGTCTGGACGACCGGATCGCATACATGGCTCAGACGGGGCTCGACGCCATTGTGGTCCAGCGTTACGACATGGAATTTGCTCGCCAAAGTCCTGAAGATTTTGTGCACAACGCTTTTGTGGACAACCTCCGAGCTGCTCACGTCGTCGTGGGGGCAGACACGCGATTCGGCCGAGACAACGTAGGGGACGCAGAGACTCTCCGAAGCCTGGGGGCACAAGCCGGATTTACGGTAGACGTAGTGGATCATGTAGACGAAAGCGGTGTTCCTCACGAGCGCCCGTGGTCTTCTTCTTGGGTGCGAGAAGCGTTGGACAAAGGCCACGTGGCAACGGCAGCGAAGATTTTAGGTAGGCCCCATCGGGTCCGAGGAACCGTGGTGTCGGGAGAGGCGCTTGGCCGCACGCTAGGTTTTCCCACAGCCAACATTGACGTCACGGCGGGCAAAATTCCCGGCCCTGGCGTGTACGCGGGATTGTTGTCCATTGATGGTTTTGATCGAGCGCTTCCCACTGCGGTGAGTTTGGGGATCAACTACACCGTAGGTGCACACGCGCAGACCTTAGAGGCCCATGTGGTGGGTATGGATACTGGAGACATCTACGGTCGGGAAGTAGCGTTGGACTTTCTTGAGTACCGTCGCCCCATGCTGGATTTTGGAAGCCTCGACGCTCTCACAGCAGCCCTCGCCGAAGACGCTGACTGGGTTGCTGAAGTGTGCGCTGCGCACGAATAGTGCCCCGCTCCTGACAAGGAGGGCCTTGCGCGATACGCTCGGCCTATGCCGAATCGCAAATCTGCCGCATCTGCACCCCTGGTAGATGTCGTAGGTGTGAATAAATGGTTCGGGGATCTCCACGTATTGCAAGACATCACTTTGCAGGTCGCTCTAGGCGAGGTCGTGGTGGTGATTGGGCCTAGCGGTTCGGGAAAGTCCACATTGTGTCGCACCATTAACCGCCTGGAAACCATTGATAGCGGTGCTATCAAGGTAGACGGAGTGGCTCTGCCAGAAGAGGGGAAACCGCTTGCCCGGCTCCGTGCTGATGTGGGGATGGTATTCCAGTCCTTCAACCTTTTTGCACATAAAACCATTCTCGATAACGTCACCCTTGGGCCGATACGCGTGAAAGGTGTGCCGAAGCAAGAGGCGCGTGAAGAGGCAATGACATTGCTTGAGCGAGTGGGGGTTGCCGAACAGGCTCATAAGTACCCGGCCCAACTTTCAGGTGGGCAACAGCAACGTGTCGCTATCGCCCGAGCACTCGCAATGGAACCCAAAGTCATGCTTTTTGATGAGCCCACATCGGCTCTTGACCCAGAGATGATCAATGAAGTTTTAGATGTG
>WTKG01000107.1:2562-8062 GCA_011524475.1 Demequinaceae bacterium | reverse complement strand
ACATGTCCAAGCCCGATCAACGTGCTGGTCTTAGAGCCTGCGGGCGGAGTCACGACTGGTGGCACTTTCACGTATTCGACTGCTTCTACGCCACCTACTGGGTGGACGGGAAGCACCATATGCCCCTAATTCACGGCCGGCTGTGGTGGAACGTGTGTGGCTACCAGTCCATGTACCTTTACGTTCCCCACTTCACGCCGTCTGCTCCTTGAGCGCGTAGGGCCTCGTTTGCACGAGAAAACGGGCGTGAGCCAAAGAAGCCTCGGTGGGCACTTAATGGGCTGGGGTGCGCAGAGGAGATCACGGGAACTTCTCCCAACAGAGCTTGTGCATTCTGGGCATCTCGACCCCACAAGATTGCGACTAATGGCGTGTGTCGCGAAGCGAGTGCTTCCAATGCCGTGGCAGTGAACTCCTCCCACCCATGACCGCGGTGTGAGCCGGGTCTGTGCGGCTCCACAGTGAGCACTCGGTTGAGCAACAGCACGCCTTGGGAAGCCCAATGGCTTAAGTCGCCGTGCGTGAGCTCTTCTCCCGTGTCCGCTCGCAATTCGGTTGCGATGTTGGCCAAACTTCGAGGTAACGCGCGCTCTGCTGGAACAGAAAAACTGAGGCCCACAGCGTCACCTGGCGTGGGGTATGGGTCTTGGCCGACAATAATTACGCGCACCTCGTGAAAAGGCGTCTGGAAGGCGCGGAGTATTGCGTGAGGCGCTGGCACATAGGTGCGCCCCTCGGCAATTTCTTCCCGAAGAAACGCACCTGCTTTCGCCAGGTGCCCAGAGGCTGATTCAAGGGAAGGGATCCAGTCGGGAGCAACATGAGCGCGCCACTCGTCAGACATATACGACACTTTAGTGCCGGAATGTTTTCCCGTCGGAGCTAAATGACAACAGTGTTATTTAGCGGCTAGAGTGGTCTCATCAACGTGTGAGGAGTGTCAGTGAGCACAGAAGCAGTGCCGCTTGTGGAGCAAAGCGCCCTAGCCCCGCGCGATGAAGCAGTGTTGGAATTCGAGCGCCGGTGGTGGCAGTTTGGTGGAGCGAAGGAGTCTGCGATTCGCGCCGAACTGGACATGAGCGCTACGCAGTATTACCAAATCTTGAATTCACTCCTTGATCTGGAGGCTGCTGTGGCGTACGACCCCATGCTGGTCAAACGCCTGCGAAGGCTCCGTGAGAGCCGCCACCGTAGCCGTGGAACTCACCCGCATCCTCGCGTACAGCGCTAGGCTCTCGCCGTGGCTTCAGAAAAAACTACACCTCCGGCGAAGCGAGGGCGCAAAGACAGCGCTACGGGAGTGCATCGTGTACGGCGTTCGCGCTGGTGGGCAAAGGCACTTGCCGGGCTTGGAATATTTGTGCTGTCTGCCTCGGCAACCTTTGGAGTGTTGTATGCCCGCGCCAAGGCTGATGACATCTCGTGGCTGGCATGGCTATCCGCCTCGGAGCCCACACCTTCCGCTTCCCCCAGCGCTTTTGTGACACTGTCCCCAACCCCCACGGTGAGCCCGAGCCCCAGTGTCACTGAGGACCCGCCGGACTACCGTTTCTCTACCGGTATCCGGGTGTATAACGACTCGGGTATTAGCGGCTTGGCAGGCCAAGTCCGGGACGCTATTGGTGCGTATGTTCATGAACCTAATGAAGAGACGTTCACTAAAATCAGTACGGCTAACTGGCCAGGAGCCAGCCCCCCGGCGAATGTGATCCGTTACAACGACGAGAAGTATCGGGACACCGTGGATCTGCTTTCCGAGATTTTGGGCATCTCCACTGTGGCCTTCGGCATCACGGAATCTGACCCCATCGAAATCGTCTTGGTAGAAGATCCGTTACCGGAGCCGGAGCCATCTCCTTCTCCGTCTCCTTCCCCGTCGACTTCGTGGCCGCACCTCTAAAGATCCTGAGGTTTTCCCCACGCCTTGCGTGTATTTGCACTCTGAGGGTCAGAGTGCCAAAATTGACTTAGCACTCGACAACCGAGAGTGCTAACAATCCATGCTTTGTCGCAGGGCGGCCTGGCCGCAACCTGAGTCACAAGCCCAGTATTCGTGGAGGAAAGAACCCTCATGGCAAAAATCATTGCCTTTGATGAGGAGGCCCGTCGCGGTATGGAAGAGGGAATGAACGCCCTCGCCGATGCCGTCAAGGTCACCCTCGGCCCCAAGGGCCGCAATGTTGTGTTGGAAAAAAAGTGGGGCGCCCCGACCATTACTAATGATGGTGTCTCGATCGCTAAAGAGATCGAACTCGAAGATCCCTTCGAGAAAATCGGTGCCGAATTGGTGAAGGAAGTCGCCAAGAAGACAGACGACGTTGCCGGCGACGGCACTACCACTGCCACTGTTTTGGCCCAGGCGCTGGTGCGTGAAGGTCTGCGTAACGTGGCTGCTGGCGCCAACCCGATCGCGCTCAAGCGCGGTATCGAACAGGCCGTTGAAGCCGTAACCGCTGAACTCTTGAAGACCGCCAAAGAGGTGGAGACGAAGGACCAGATTGCCGCCACTGCAGGAATTTCTGCAGCGGATCCTGCCATCGGTGAACTCATTGCAGAGGCAATGGACAAGGTCGGAAAAGAAGGTGTCATCACGGTCGAAGAGTCTTCCGCTCTTGGACTTGACCTGGAGCTCACCGAGGGAATGCGTTTTGACAAGGGCTACTTGTCTGCATACTTCGTGACGGACCCTGAGCGTCAAGAAGCAGTCATCGAAGATGCTTACGTACTGTTGGTGGAATCCAAAATTTCGAACATCAAGGATCTGCTGGCACTACTTGAAAAGGTCATGCAGACCAGCAAGCCATTGTTCATCGTTGCCGAGGACGTCGAGGGTGAGGCTCTGGCCACGCTGGTAGTCAACAAGATCCGTGGCACCTTCAAAGCTGCCGCAGTGAAGGCTCCCGGCTTTGGTGACCGTCGCAAGGCGATGTTGCAGGACATGGCAGTGCTGACAGGCGGCCAGGTTATCTCTGAGTCGGTTGGCCTGTCGCTTGAAAATGCGACGATTGACTTGCTTGGAACTGCACGCAAGATTGTGATTACCAAGGATGAAACCACCATTGTGGAAGGTGGCGGAGACCAGTCACAAATCGAAGGCCGTGTGAACCAGATTCGTGCGGAGATCGAAAATTCTGACTCCGACTACGATCGCGAAAAGCTCCAGGAGCGTCTTGCGAAGCTTGCCGGCGGCGTTGCCGTCATCAAGGCAGGAGCTGCCACAGAAGTGGAGCTCAAGGAACGCAAGCACCGCATTGAAGACGCGGTGCGTAACGCCAAGGCTGCTGTGGAAGAGGGCATCGTCGCCGGTGGTGGCGTGGCACTTATCCAGGCAGGGGCCAAGGCATTCAAGAGCCTGAAACTTGCAGGAGATGAGGCGACGGGTGCCAAGATCGTGGAAGCTTCGCTTTCTGCACCCCTACGCCAAATCGCAGTAAACGCCGGTTTGGAAGGCGGGGTCGTCGTAGAGAAGGTCCGTGGGCTGAATGTTGGCCACGGCCTCAATGCCGCTAGTGGCGAATACGAAGACCTACTTGCTGCGGGGGTTAACGACCCGGTAAAGGTGACACGCTCTGCTTTGCAGAACGCTGCGTCTATTGCTGCGTTGTTCCTCACTACTGAAGCAGTGGTCGCGGACAAGCCTGAACCGGAGCCTGCAGTGCCTGCGGGTGGCGGTGCCCCCGATATGGGAGGCATGGGCTTCTAACCCACACTCATTCATACAGCGGCGAGGTGCTGCGCATTCGGCGGTCATAGTGATCGTGAGGTGCGGGACCTCGCCGCTGGCGTGTAGGCCTGGTTATGAAGACGGCTCTTCGAGCGCACGTCGCTCTGCTTCGGTGACACGTAGACCTGAGGCACGGAGCCTGCGCACCAGGTCGCGCCCCGTGGTCATGGTGGCCCCCAGGTCTATAAGAGCGGGATGTGAGTCCGGGAGAATGTCGTAGTGATCCTTGTCGAAGGCCCGTGGGGGAATACTTACTGCGCGGGCAGCCTCGTGTAATTCTTCTAGAGATTCGTCACTGACGAGATGCCCCCACAATTTTCCGTGTTTGGGCCACATTGCTGGATCAATCCATAACGCCATGCCCTCACTGTATCTGTACAAGAAGTGCTGTGCGCTGAGGGCAATGAACGCTTTCTATGTGATTGCAGCGGAAGGTGAGTGTGGTTATCGAGAGAACATCCGCGACGCAGTTGCCTCAGCTTCTTCGTATTGCTGGGCTGCGTGCGCAAGCCCGGTGCCCATGGAATCTAGGGCCTGCTCTAGTTGCGCCTGAGCTGCACGCCACTGGTGTAACAATTCCGTAAACGCTACTTGTGCGGTTCCTTGCCAGGAGCTTTCCAGTTCAGTTAACTGTGCGACGAGCCCTGTGACCTCTGCCCGAATTGCTTCCCCTGTGACCGTGGCTTTTTGTGCAGCGTGTGCGACGTGTGCTGCATCAACGTGATACGTGGTCATGTTTTGCCTTTCTCTCGGTGGTGGTGACCGTACGGGAGAGCACCACGAGAGAGTCTCGTCACGTCATTACTTGTGGATTTTCGGCTGTGAAACAGTCGCGGGGACACCTGTTCACATACTCGGGTGGGAGTATGGCAAAGAAACGGTGAACTCGGCACCAGCATCTGCCGAATTCTGCACCTGCACTGTTCCCCCATGTGCTTCTGCCACGGCTTTCACGATGGCTAACCCTAATCCTGTGCCACCAGTGTCCCGCGCGCGAGACTCATCCAGGCGCACAAATCTGTGGAAGACATTGTCGCGCTGGCTTTCTTCGATGCCCGGGCCGTGGTCTAGGACGGTGAGGTTCACGTGCGTGTCCCCGGGGGTACATGCAATCTCGACGGGTGACCCTGCGGGGGTATGGCGAAGCGCGTTTGCTCCCAAGTTCATGAGCATCTGATGAAGGTGTCGTGGCGAACCTTGGATACGCGCGGGGGCACCAACATGCACAGTGACCGTGCGACTTGGGTCTTGGGCGCGAAGGTCTGCCGCTACTTCCTGGGCCAATGCCGCAAGATCGACCGTGTCTGTTCCGCTTAACGTGGCAGAGGAATCGTCGTAACGCGCCAACACCAGCAAATCCTCCACAAGCGCCCCCATGCGACGGGCATTCGCTTCAATGCGTTCCAACGAAGAGCCATCTCCAGAACCCGCTCCTGTCCTTTCTAGTTCTGCGTATCCCTGAATTGCTGCGAGCGGAGTACGGAGTTCGTGAGACGCGTCGGCGAGGAAGGCCCGCAGTTTTTCTTCCGAACGTGCCTGGGCAGAAAATGCTTTGTCTAGTTGCTCCAACATTCCATTAAGTGACTGAGCGAGGGCTCCTGCCTCTGTACCGTCGCCGGCGCCTGTGATCCGCTGAGATAAATCTCCCTGAGCGATACGGGCAGCCGTCTGTTCTGCTTCTCGCAATGGCCTCAATGATGCGCGGGTCACGGCCCATGCAATCACAGCCCCCACGACTGCCGTCACCACCGCAAGAATGACGACTGATCGCCGCAG
>WTKG01000107.1:0-2462 GCA_011524475.1 Demequinaceae bacterium | reverse complement strand
GAGGGTTTGTTGGCCAGCTTGAGGTTCTTGCAATGCAGGGCCGCGGCGGGTCAGCACACTCGATGTTTCGCTCAGGCGGGTATCAATCTGGGCGGTGAGGGTGTTGTGTACGATCGCGATCGCGACAACGCCGATCACAACTTCGGCAAGAATCACCAAGATCACGGCAATGAGCGGGATCTGGATACGCAGCGGCCAACGCTTCACGAGGGATCCTTCACCATGTAGCCGACTCCCCGCTTGGTGTGCAGCAATGGTGTGTCAAAGGGGGTGTCTATCTTTTTGCGCAGGTAACTCATATACGTCTCTACGATCGCGCCATCGCCGTCCCACTGGTACTCCCAGACATGGTCCAGGATCTTCGATTTCGATAGCACTCGCCCGGCGTTTTCCATCAAAAACCGCAAGAGCGTGAACTCGGTGGGGGACAGGTCGATGGTCTTTCCCGCACGAGTGACCTCGTGGGCGTCATCGTCAAGCACGAGGTCGCCCACCTGCAGTGATGGCGACTCCACGCGAGTGCTGTCACTTCGACGCAGCACTGCCACGATGCGGGCAACCAATTCCGCGAGAGAAAAGGGTTTAGTGACGTAGTCGTCTCCTCCTACGGTGAGGCCTGCCACCGCATCGTCAGTGGTGTCCCGTGCGGTGAGAAAGACAATGGGCATGGTGTGCCCGCGTGCGCGTACTTTCCGGGTCACGGTGAAACCATCCATGTCCGGCATTTGTACATCGAGCACCACCACATCCGGCGCAAAGTCTGCGACCTGTGCGAGGGCAGTGTTTCCATTCGAGGCAACGGCTACCTCAAAGCCAGCAAACGATAAGGACGTGCTGAGAAGTTCGCGCAAGTCCGGCTCGTCGTCAACTATCAGCACCCGCCTACCCTGACCAGGACGTTCGGCTTCTGTCATGGTTCTAGTGAACTCCCTGATCCTGAGAGTTTGCTGAGAATCGCCGTCAGGTAGACAACGCGGCGTATTCCACCGCGTGATCCACACGGCGGCGCTAGAATAGTGATGTCGTACGCAGCAGTGTGCGACAACGTTTGCGAGAAAGAGAGAAGAGCGATGCCTACGGGCAAGGTGAAGTGGTTCGACGTAGACAAGGGCTTTGGCTTCATCCACGGGGATGACGGTCAGGAAGCCTTTCTTCACGCGTCCGCTCTTCCGGCTGAGGTCGTGAACCCGCGCCCAGGCACGCGCGTCGAATATTCTGTAGCCGATGGCCGCAGGGGGCCCTCCGCCATGACCGTCCAGATACTTGAAGCCCCTCGCACAGTCAGCGAAGGTATGCGCAAGCCCACCGAAGATATGACCATCATCGTGGAAGACCTGATCAAAATGCTTGATGGGGTCTCGACCTCCTTGCGTAAGGGGTCGTATCCCGATGCCGCGCGAGGCGCCAAAGTTGCTGCCGTGCTCCGCGCTGTTGCCGAAGAACTCGATAACTGATGGCGCGCGCGGTGCTAGAAGGCGCAGTAGAGAGCGCCCGAGAAGCAGCTGTAGAGATGGCTGGAGACCCTGGCGCAGTGGGTGCCCACCTCGGCATGGAAGAGGTCGATGGTTCCGTAGCTTCCCACCGGTTCGTTGCAGAATTACCTGGATATCGCGGCTGGGTGTGGGATGTCGTACTGGCGACCGCCAGCAGGTCAAAAAGAGTAGGCGTCAGTGAAGTTCATTTGATACCTAGTGACGACGCTTTGTTGGCCCCGGCCTGGGTTCCGTGGGAAGAAAGAATCCGGCCCGGCGATCTCGATGCCCAGATGATGTTGCCGTACGAGAAGAATGACCCGCGCCTGGTTCCTGGATATGAAGAGATCGACGTCGATGTGGATTCTGCGATGTGGTGGGAATGGGGTCTGGGGCGTGCGCGCGTTCTGGGTGTCACTGGTCGCGACGCCGCTGTGGAACGTTGGCACAAGGGCACTCAAGGCCCCTTAGCTGCCTCTGCCCAACAGTCACCAGAAGGGTGTGGTACATGTGCGTTTGCGATTCCACTGGCCGGATCCATGCGCGACATGTTTGCAGTATGTGCCAATGAGTGGTCCCCTTCCGATGGCCGCGTGGTGAGTCATGATCACGGTTGTGGCGCTCACTCCGAAACAGACGTAGAGCCGCAAACATCTCGATGGCCGCATGATTCACCCGTGGTAGACACGGTTGCGCCCGACCAGGTAGATCTCGAAGCTCAGGAGTCTGCTGCGTCTGAATCACAGACAGAGTCTTCTGTACCTGAGGCTGAGCAAGAGCCGCCCGAGAGCCCTGCGGGCCAGGCTGCTCACGAGAAAGTGGAACAGTCCATTGACTGAACCCGAGCACACCCCTAGCGGTCGCGGCAGTATTGTGCGCCACCCTACGGTGAGAAAGCTGACCTCCGATGTGTACGGCCCTAGTTTTTTTGCCGAGATTGGCATCGGGGCGATGTATCCAATTCTTGCGCTCTCAGCACTTGCCTTGGGT
>WTKG01000201.1 GCA_011524475.1 Demequinaceae bacterium | reverse complement strand
TTGGTGCACTCGCCTACTTCGAAACGGATTCTGCCCGGTTCAGAAAACGGCGCAGCATCTTTGAGAGAAGCGCTGTTGAACTCTTCAAGTTCCGCGGAAATTAAGCACACCATGGCGCGGTCGCCCAGCTCCCAGGTTTCTACATTAGGAACCAGCCAACTGGCGGAAATCTCGAGAGGGGAATCGTAATAGGTGGTCCCCACATACCCTTCAAATTGAGAGAGGCAATAGCCTTCTGCTTCTTCGAAAAGAGCATCCAGGTCGAAATCAATCAGTGCTGTATCCGCTACCGCAAAAACTTCTGCATCGTGTGGGTCGGTGCATTCCACAACCGGAAGATCACCAACCTCTTCTAGGTCTTGGCTCAGTTCATCAGAAGAGACACATTGCCCTGCCTCAAAAACCTGATACGGCTCCCCTAACAGAGAATTCACCACGGCCGAACAGCTAGACAGCACAAAGATGGAAAGAACCGCCAGTGTAGCTAAGGCGTTTTTCTTCATAATTCTCATCCTCCGATGTGCCCTGGTCGCGGTGCGAGCGAGTGACGCACCGCGACCAGCTCACCTCGACGTTAGATACCAGCGTCCTTCAAAGAGCCGGTGTTGTCACCGTTGACGTCAGAGACAAGCAGGCATATAAGTGCGCGATCGCCGGCATCCCATCCGTCAGAGGACGGCACAAGAGTCGTGAAATAAATAACGGACTCTTCGTAGGGAAGGCCTACATAGCTTTCAAATTGTCCGTAGCAGTAATCCTCTGCTTCGGTGAAAAGCGCGTCCTTGTCAAAAGCCTCCAGCGCCGAATCCGCAAGAGCAAAAACCTCAGCGTCGTGCGGTTCCGAACAATCGACAACGGGAAGTTCATTGACCTCGGTTTCAGCCTCTGTGACCTCCGGGTACGTCAAACACTCACCGATCGCAAACTGCTGCGCTTCGCCGCCAAACAAGGCAGAACAACCGGACAACGTTGCCACAGAAAGGGCGGCCACACCTAGTGCGCTCATAGTCTTCATAAGAATTCGTTTTCCCTCGTAATCTCGTTTCCCGCACCGTAGGCGGCTGTCACGAAGGTAGCAGAAGAGAAGACGGGCCGCCCCGGATACAGGCGCCCACGTACCTCGCCTATCCCGTAAGTCTGTCCCAGGCTTCCACGTATCTGGCGCGGGTGCGCTCCACCACGTGATCCGGAAGCTCCGGCGGCGGCTCTCCCGAGTGCCGGTCCCAACCAGATTCCGCAGAGGTCAGCCAGTCCCGCACAAACTGTTTGTCAAAACTTTTGTGAGCCCGGCCCGGCTGCCACTCATCGGCTGGCCAGAACCGAGAAGAATCGGGCGTGAGCACCTCGTCACCCAACACAATGGCACCCGCATCGTCACGCCCAAACTCCACTTTGGTATCAGCGAGGATGATGCCCTTGTCTGCAGCGATGTCGCGGGCACGGCTATAGACAGCAAGCGTGAGGCCACGCAAGGTGGCTGCGTCCTCTGCCCCAATCATCTGCGCCACCGCCTCGAAGCTGACGTTCTCATCGTGTTCTCCCACCTCAGCCTTTGTGGCAGGCGTGAACACCGGTTGCTCGAGGCGGGAACCATCCGTGAGGCCTTCCGGCAACGCAATGCCGCACACCTCGCCGGTGTCTCGATATTCCACAAGGCCAGAACCCGTGAGGTACCCGCGCGCGACACATTCCACCGGAAACATGTGTAACCGCTTCACTACCATCGCGCGCGAGGCAACCTGCTGGGGAACCTGTGCCTCCACGGTGTGGTCCGGCACAATGTCCCGAATCTGATCACACCACCACAGCGTCATGGCCGTGAGGATTTCGCCCTTGCCCGGAATCTCCGTGGTGAGCACGTGGTCGTACGCACTGATGCGGTCAGAAGCCACCACCAGCAACACATCACCGGCCGGATGCGGCTCGGTCGGCTCATACATGTCACGCACTTTGCCGGAATATACGTGCCGCCAGCCTGGAACTTCTGGCGCGGGAGGAAGAGCCACCGTCACGCCTTAGGCTTCTTTCACTGCGGCGCGGGCAATATCGGTGCGGTGGTGAGAATCCGCCAAATCGATGCACTCCACACCCTCGTATGCGCGCATTCGCGCCTGCTCAATGCTTGCGCCCTGGCCCACCACAGAAACGACGCGTCCACCAGAAGAAACAAGCTGTCCCTCCCCATTGAGAGCCGTGCCTGCATGAAGCACATGCACTCCTTCGCGTTGTTCCGCTTCTTCAATGCCCGTGAGCGGGTCTCCCGTGCGGGGAGTGCCCGGGTAGTTGTGGCTGGCAATCACCACGGTCACAGCAGCACCCTCACTCCAGGTGAGCGGCGGCAACTCAGCAAGACGCCCCTCGGCGGCCGCATGCAACACTCCCGCAAGCGGAGTCTGAAGGCGCGCCAGCACGCTCTGTGTTTCCGGATCACCAAAACGAGCATTGAACTCAATCACCTTGACACCCGCAGAGGTGAGCGCCAAGCCGCAATAGAGAACCCCGCTGAAAGGAGTGCCACGCGTGCGCATCTGATCAATAGTGGGCTGCGCGATGCGTTCCACCACGTCAGTTGTGAGGTCTGCCGGCGCCCACGGCAACGGGCTGTAGGCACCCATTCCTCCGGTGTTCAGACCCTTATCGCCATCATAGGCACGCTTGAAATCTTGCGCAGGGCTGAGCGGAACCACCGTCTCGCCGTCGCAAATACAGAACAGTGACACCTCTGGCCCGTCTAAGAACTCCTCCACCACCAGGTGGCCACCTGCGGCAAAAATCGCTTCACCGTGAGCCATGGCCTCCGCACGTTCGTGCGTCACCACCACGCCTTTCCCCGCCGCTAAGCCGTCATCCTTGACTACGTGTGGGGCACCGAACTCGTCGAGCGCCTGCGCAAGTTCGGTGGCGTTCGTGCACACCCGTGCACCGGCCGTCGGGACTCCCGCAGCTGCCATCACGTCTTTCGCGAAAGCCTTGGATCCCTCCAGCATCGCCGCCTCACGCGACGGCCCAAAGCAGGCGATTCCCGCTGCCCGCACCGCATCTGCCACTCCCGCTACGAGCGGAGCCTCCGGCCCCACTACCACCAGGTCCACACCTAATTCCGTGGCAAGCGCCGCCACTGCAGCACCGTCGTTGGCATCACCTGAGTGGAGGGTCGCGAGTGCGGCAATCCCGGGGTTGCCGGGCAGTGCGTGTATCTCAGTGACTGCAGGGTCCCGGTGGAGAGACCACACCAAGGCATGTTCGCGGGCGCCGGGGCCCACCACCAAAATCTTCACATGCGTGAGTCTAACGAGGCGTCAGCCTAGGCTGGCTCACCCAAGAGGTCGTGACGCACAATGATCTCTTCACGCCCCGGCCCCACGCCGATCGCACTCATGCGGCAACCCGAAATTTCTTCAAGAGCCCGCACATAGTTCTGCGCCGCCTCCGGCAAGTCTTCAAAACTGCGGGCGCCAGAGATATCTTCACTCCACCCTGGGAATTCTTGATAGACAGGTGTGGCCGCTGCGAAGGCCGCCTGATCCAACGGCAGGTCCTCATGGCGGACACCGTTGACCTCGTAGGCCACACACACCGGAATCTTCTCCAGGCCTGTGAGGACGTCAAGTTTGGTCAACACAAAGTCCGTGAGCCCGTTGACCCGAGCGCTGTAGCGAGCAATCACCGCGTCATACCACCCACACCGACGCGGCCTTCCGGTGGTCGTGCCAAACTCATGCCCCACAGTCGCCAGGTGTTCTCCGGACGCATCGAAAAGTTCCGTAGGCATGGGCCCTTCGCCCACACGAGTGGTGTACGCCTTCACGATTCCTACGACCCGGGAGATGCGGGTGGGACCCACACCGGCACCCGTACACGCACCACCTGCCGTGGCATTCGAAGACGTCACAAAGGGGTAGGTGCCGTGGTCCACGTCCAGCATGGTTGCCTGGCCACCTTCAAACAGCACCGTCTTGCCCGCATCAAGAGCCTGATTCAGCACCAAGGCTGTGTCCGTGACATGGGGTGCAAGACGATCCCGGTAGCTCGTGAGTTCCTCCGCAACCTCGTCCACAGAAATAGCGCGACGGTTGTAGACCTTCACCAACAAGTGGTTCTTTTGCTCAAGCGCACCTTCGATCTTGTCCTGTAGCAACTGGTCGTCATAGAGGTCGCCGACCCGAATACCAATCCGGTTGATCTTGTCTGCATAAGCAGGGCCAATGCCCCGCCCGGTGGTGCCGATTTTGCGCGACCCTAAGAACCGTTCTGTGACGTTATCCAAAGTGCGGGCATAGGGGGCGATGACATGCGCGGCAGACGACACCAGCAAAGAGGAGGTGTCCACGCCACGTGATTCCAAGCCGTCAATCTCTTCAAACAGCACCCGCAGATCCACCACTACGCCATTACCAATCACGGGGATGCAGCCGGGAGAAAGAATGCCGGAAGGCAGCAAGTGCAGTGCATACGTCTCGTCGCCCACCACAACGGTGTGGCCAGCGTTGTTACCGCCGTTGAACTTCACCACGTAGTCCACACGACTACCCAGAACGTCCGTGGCTTTGCCCTTGCCTTCGTCGCCCCATTGGGCGCCAATGAGCACTACTGCGGGCATCACGCCCTCCCTTCATGCGGAGTCAACCTCCGCTGGCGCCACGCGCCACCTCCTCCGCCGGTTTCTTCACTTACCAGCCGCGAGGGGAATTATGTAATCGCGTTGCCTGCGCTACCGAGCTGTTCGCACGCCTGCACAATGCGGGCAGCCATGCCTGCTTCGGCTTGCTTTCCCCACACGCGCGGGTCGTACATCTTCTTGTTGCCGATTTCTCCGTCTACCTTGAGAACTCCGTCGTAGTTCTTCATGAGGTGATCCACCACCGGGCGAGTAAAGGCGTACTGGGTGTCTGTATCCACGTTCATCTTGATCACACCATGAGACACCGCTTCCGCGATCTCTTCTGCTGTGGAACCCGAACCTCCGTGGAAGACGAGGTCAAAAGGCTTGTCCTTGCCTAGCTTCTCGCCCACGGCAGTCTGAATTTCGCCCAAGATTTCGGGGCGCAACTTCACCGCACCGGGCTTATAGGTCCCGTGTACATTCCCAAACGTGAGGGCTGTGAGATAGCGGCCTTTTTCGCCCGTACCCAGAGCCTCCACTGTCGCGAAGCCGTCTTCGACAGTGGTGTACAGCTTGTCGTTGATTTCTGCGGCGTGGCCATCTTCTTCACCACCCACAACACCTACTTCAATTTCAAGAATGGTGCGAGCAGCGGCAGACAATTCCAGCAACTCTTGAGCAATCGACAGGTTCTCTGCCATAGGAACAGCGGAACCGTCCCACATATGTGAGTTAAAGGTAGGCTCCTGGCCTGCCTTCACCTGTTCCGTCTCAATCGCGAGCAGCGGCTTGAGCCAGTTATCCAAATATTCCTTGTGGCAGTGGTCCGTGTGGAGCGCAATCGTGACCCCGTAGTTCTTCGCTACCTCATGCGCGTACGCAGCAAGCGCCATAGAGCCAGTCACCTGGTCTTTGATGGTGGTGCCAGAGGCATACTGGCCGCCTCCCACGGATACCTGGATGATTCCGTCGGAACCAGCCTCCTGAAAGCCCTGAATTGCAGCCGTCACTGTCTGCGAAGACGTGATGTTGATTGCCGGGTAGGCGTAGCCACCGTTTTTGGCGGCGTCCAACATCTCGTGATAGCGCTCTTGGGTGGCAATAGGCATCGTGCTACTCCTGCTCGTGTGTGAGTTTTCCGGCTTCCATTGTGTCAGACCTCCAGGCCGCGAAGCACGGATGTGAGCCTAGAAGCCTCGCGCTGCCCTTATTCCACTGCCTCATACCGCTTTATGTCGACGAATGCCCCGCCTCAATATCGCCGTGTTCCTGCACCCAGGAGTGCATCGCGATCGCCGCTGCGGCACCCGCGTTGATGCTGCGTGTAGAGCCATACTGCGCAATCGCAAGAGTGACAGAAGCAGCTTGACGCATTGCCTCACTCACTCCCACAGATTCTTGGCCAAAAACCAGCACGCATTCCCGTGGCAAGGGATACGTCTCCAAAGCCTGCGCACCGGGAAGATTGTCAATCGCCACCACCGGCACATTCTGCTCATGCGCCCACGCCGCAAAAGACTCCACCTGGGGGTGATGCCTCACGTGTTGATATCGGTCCGTGACCATCGCCCCGCGACGGTTCCACCTACGGTTGCCCACGATGTGCACCTCACGGGCGAGGAAGGCGTTTGCCGTACGCACCACGGAACCAATGTTGAAGTCGTGTTGCCAATTTTCGATAGCGACATGAAAGGGATGCCTGCGGGCATCTAAGTCCGCCACGATTGCCTCATGGGCCCAATAACGGTACCGATCTGTGACATTGCGGCGGTCTCCTTCTCGCAGAAGTTCCGCATCAAAATGCGGGGAAGTGGGCAACTCTCCCTCCCACGGGCCAACCCCCACACCGTCGTTTTCACTCATGCGCGCATCGTAGCGGCGCATATTCGCACGCCACACATACCAAGGGAAGTATCCTTGCCGCTGTGATGACAAACGCGTTGACAGACATCCTGCCGATTCTTGACCCCGAATTCTTGATTGAGTGGTTTGGCGGCTGGGCACTATGGGGCATCGCTGCAGTGATCGTGATCGAGACCGGCATGTTGTTCCCACTACTCCCCGGTGATTCACTGCTCTTCACCGCGGGGGTCTTCACGGCTACCGGGGCAATCCCGTATTCCATCACCACCGTTGTGACAGTGACAGGAACCGCAGCTCTGGCTGGCCCCCAGCTTGGATACTGGGTTGGCAGACTGGTGGGACCACGGATTTTTGAACGCAAGGATTCGCGCTTCTTCAAAAAAGAACACATAGATGAAACGCACGCATTCTTCGACAAATATGGAGGCCGTGCAATCGTCCTGGGACAATTTGTGCCCTTTGTACGCACCTACATCACGGTGGCCGCTGGAGTAGGGAAAATGCCGTGGTTGCACTTCACCAAGTTCAACATCATGGGCGCGGCTGTGTGGGGTGTGGGGGTGACGCTGCTCGGATATTCACTCGGAAGCGTGCCCGTGGTGCGCGACAACTTCGAGATTGCGATTCTGGCCGTCGTAGGCGTCTCGCTACTACCTATCGTGATCGAATGGATCCGTCACCGCATTGCCGCCCGCAAAGAAAAACAAGCAGCCGCTAACTGAAGTCGACAGTAGGTGCGGTGCGGGCAGCCTCATCTGTTTCAAAGTATTCGGCCTGCGTGAACGAGAAAATCCCCGCAATGATGTTGGTGGGGAACACCTCAATCTTGGTATTAAAGGTGCGCACGTTGGCGTTGTAGAACCGCCGCCCGGCGGCAATGCGGTCTTCCGTGTTGGTGAGTTCCGCTTGCAACTGTTGGAAGTTGGCGTCCGCCTTCAATTGTGGGTAGGCCTCCGCCACCGCAAAAAGTCTGCCCAGGGCCTGAGTCAAAATATTTTCTTGAGCGGCCTGCTCACCGGGGGATGAGCCAGGGGCGGCAGCAGTCGAACGGGCCTTAGTGACCGCCTCAAAGGTTTCCTTCTCGTGCTTTGCGTAGGCCTTGACGGTTTCCACGAGGTTGGGAATGAGGTCATAGCGACGCTGGAGTTCTACATCGATTTGGCGCCACGCCTCTTGCACCAAATTGCGTAACCGGATGAGGGCGTTGTATTGAGTGACTGCCCACAGCGCCACAATAATCAGCAGGGCCAGGATGGCGATGATCAGGATTTCCATATCTCTCCCTCGACAGTTACGTATGTGATGCTATCGGAGCACCTCCATATTCACATAGAACAGTCACCTGCGAGGCACGATCACGCCGGTGTTAAGTAGAGGATCCAAAGTCAGGCTTCTCATCGGGATCCAAGAACTCAGGATTAAATTTTCTGTCGATAAGGCGAGAGGAATCTCGTGCCCACTCCGGGGCTTGCGCCTCTGCCGCATCTCTGGCCTGAAGATGACGATGATGAGTTTCTCCATATTCGCGATATAGATGTGCGGGAATCCTTTTCACCATTCCCACGATAACGCCCAGTCGAGTAGCTAACCTGGAGAGCGGCTGGCGCCGAGACTGCCATGTGTAGAGGATGTCGTTTTCAATCTGGAAACAATCAACGGCCGGGAAGCAAA
>WTKG01000150.1 GCA_011524475.1 Demequinaceae bacterium | reverse complement strand
GTTGGGTGGTCTGGGCGAAGTGGGCCGCAATATGGCGGTGTGTGAAATTGCAGGCAAACTGCTGGTGATCGACTGCGGTGTGTTATTCCCAGACGACGATCAGCCTGGAGTTGATCTGATTCTCCCGGACTTCAGTTATGTCGAAGACCGTCTCGACGACATCGAGGCAGTGGTGCTGACACATGGGCACGAAGATCACATTGGGGCTGTCCCGTACTTGCTGCGCATGCGCAGCGATATTCCGTTGATCGGCTCGAAACTCACGCTCGCGTTTATCGAAGCCAAATTAAAAGAGCACAAGATCACCCCCGTTTTGGTGGAGGTATCCGAGGACTCCACATATCAGTTACCTAGTTTTGAACTCGAATTCGTTGCCGTGAACCATTCAATTCCGGACGCTTTGGCGGTGATGGTGCGTACTGCGGCAGGCACAGTGCTACACACAGGCGACTTCAAGATGGATCAGCTTCCCCTGGACGGTCGGGTGACGGACCTGCGCGCTTTCGCGCGTTTGGGTGCAGAGGGGGTGGATCTCTTCATGACAGATTCCACCAACGCCCACATCCCCGGCTTCACCACGCACGAAAAAGAAATCGGCCCCACCCTTGACCGCCTCTTCTCCCAAGCAGAAGGCCGCATCGTGTGTGCGAGCTTCGCCTCACACGTGCACCGGGTGCAGCAAATCATTGATGCCGCCCACGCCCACGGCAGGCGCGTGGCGCTTGCAGGGCGGTCCATGGTGCGCAACATGGCGATTGCGGCAGAGTTGGGCTACCTCACCCTCCCTGAAGGGATCCTGGTTGATGCAAAGAAGGCAGATGACCTTCCGCGCGATCAGGTGGTCTTTATGGCGACCGGCTCCCAAGGTGAGCCTATGGCGGCGCTCAGCAGAATTGCCAACGGGGACTACAAGGTTGATGTGGGGGAAGGGGACCTTGTGGTTTTCGCTTCCTCACTCATTCCAGGAAACGAAAATGCTGTTTTTCGCGTCATCAACGGTTTGATGAGGCGGGGCGCCACTGTGGTACATCAAGGAAACGCCCGCGTGCATGTCTCTGGTCACGCAAGTGCCGGGGAACTTTTGTACTGCTACAACATCGTGCGACCCCGCAACGTGATGCCGGTGCACGGAGAAGTGCGTCACCTCATTGCCAATGGGGAACTTGCAGTGGACACAGGTATTCCACGAGAACGGGTGATGTATGCCCGAGACGGTGTCGTGGTAGATCTGCGTGACGGCACGGCAGAAGTCGTGGGAGAGGTGCCGTGCCATTACGTGTACGTTGATGGCTCCAGCGTGGGAGAGATCACGGACGCGGAACTCAAAGATCGGCGGATTCTCGGAGAAGAAGGGTTCGTGTCGGTTTTTGTGGTCATTGATTCCGCGACAGGTGCCGTGGTGAAGGAACCAGAAATTATGGCGCGAGGGGTGGCGGAAGACGAAGAGGTATTCGCGCAAATCGCACCCGCCATTGTGAAAGCAGTGGAAGAAGCGACCCGTGGTGGAATGGCGGACACCCATCAATTGCAGCAGGTGGTACGCCGCACCATTGGCCGGTGGGTAGGTAGTCGTTTGCGTAGACGTCCCATCATCGTCCCGGTTGTCGTGCAAGCTTAATTTTCGTTCACGCTTGTGGTGGTCGCGCTTGCCCCACCTCTTCGGGCCGTCGTTGTACCGTGTCATGGTCATGGCTACTCGAAAAAAATCCTCGAATCGTGCGCGCCGCTCTGGTGTTGCCCCCACTAAACGCATGCCTGCGCGTAAGCGTTCTACGCGGAGCTCCTCTCGCCGTTCTCGAAAAAAAACGGCCTGGCCGGTGCGAGCCATAGGCGCAGTGGGCAGTGGTCTCGCGCGCGTAGTGGGTGGCGGTGCCCGCAAGGTAGGGGACGGCGTGCGCGGAGTAGACCCCAATGTGTGGCAGTCCTTTGCCGCTTTAATGTGGCTCGCCCTGGCAGTGGTGATTGCTGCGCGAGAGTGGTTTGCGTGGGACAGTCTTGTGGGTTCAGCGGTGCATTGGCTGGCAGCAGGAACTTTTGGTGTGCTTGCCTACGGACTTCCGGTGCTACTGGTCCTGTTGGTGGTGCGTATGTTGCGTCATCCGGACAAGTCCACAGAAACGCAAGGAATCGCGCTTGGCGTATTGGTGAGCGCGATCGCAGCGGCAGGAATCCTGCATATATATTCCGGGCGGCCTTCCCCCGAAACCACTCTTGCAGAGGTCCAAGCAGCCGGAGGGGTGGTGGGCTACATCGCAGGTCAGCCCACGGCGTACTTGCTCACTGTCCCGTTCGCAGTGGTCTTTTTGGTAGCGGTAGGAATCGGTGGCGTACTTGTCGCCACGCGGACGCCTTTGCGAGACCTCTGGCCTCGTCTGCGGGGATGGTTCTCTTTCCGTAGTGAGGAAGACGAAGACGCAGACTTCCCTGAGCACAAGACCCTCAGGCGAGCGGGAGAAAAAAGATCTCGAAGGTTGCCGCGAAAACGCGACAACGATGATGCCCGGGAGGGTGATGAAGCCTTTGCGCGAGCATCTGCCCACTCCACAGTTGAAGGCATGGTGTCCACGTCCTCAAGTGATGCCGATACGGCAGAGGTTCCTGCCGCGGGTGGTGTGGAGCCGCTAACTCCCTACACTGTTCCAGCTGATTCCGTTCAGGACGACGGCGCTACTGGAGATGCCAAGAGCACACCTGCCGTTACCGCGCCTGCCCGCACCTCCGTGGTGCCGCAGGGCTCTCAAGGGGAATTGGCAGACTTTTCTAGGTATGGACTTCCTGACATGGCTTTACTTGCGCGTGGGGCCAAGGGGCGGGCCCGTTCTCAGTCAAATGACCGAGTGGTGGCGGCGTTAAGTGGGGTCTTGGAAGAATTTGGTGTCGATGCGGATGTGGTGGGGTTCACCCGTGGGCCCACGGTCACGCGATATGAGGTGGAACTTGCCCGTGGTGTCAAAGTAGAAAAAATCACTCAACTCACCAACAACATTGCCTATGCCGTAGCAAGCCCTGACATTCGTATCTTGAGCCCGATCCCAGGGAAGTCAGCAATTGGTATTGAAATTCCCAATACAGATAGGGAGACGGTGCAGCTGGGCGACGTTCTTCGCAGTGCAGCGGCCAAGAAAATGGACCACCCGATGGGGGTGGGAATCGGCAAGGACATCGAGGGCGGCTATGTGATGGCCAATCTGGCCAAGATGCCCCACCTTCTGGTGGCTGGGGCAACGGGGGCCGGTAAATCCTCTTTTGTGAACTCCATGATCACCTCGATACTGATGCGGGCGACTCCAGAAGAAGTGCGCATGGTCTTAGTGGATCCCAAACGCGTGGAACTCAGTCATTACGAAGGCATTCCGCATCTGATCACTCCCATCATTACGGACCCGAAGAAAGCCGCACAGGCTTTGCAGTGGGTAGTCAAAGAAATGGATATGCGGTACGACGACCTTGCTCGGCATGGCTTTAAGCATGTGGACGATTTCAATAAGGCAGTCCGTAACGGTTCTTTGACCCCACTGCCTGGTGCGGAGCGGGTGCTCACGACGTATCCATACCTGCTCGTGATTGTTGATGAGCTTGCCGACCTCATGATTGTGGCGCCTCGTGATGTGGATGAATCTGTGCAACGCATCACCCAGCTGGCGCGAGCCGCCGGTATTCACTTGGTGCTTGCGACCCAACGCCCCAGCGTGGACATCATTACGGGGACGATTAAAGCGAATGTGCCGTCACGGCTTGCCTTTGCCACATCCTCGCTGGCGGATTCTCGAGTGATTCTTGATCAACCCGGTGCCGAGAAACTGGTGGGCCAAGGGGATGCGCTTTTCATGCCCATGGGGGAATCGAAACCGGTGCGAATCCAGGGTTCATGGGTGTCGGAAACAGAGATACGCGAAGCGGTGGCACACGTCACTCAACAAGCCGACCCCACCTATCGCGAAGATGTCACAGCGGGAGGATCGCAAGCTCATGTTCCTGAAGATATTGGTGATGATCTTGAACCTCTTCTGCAGGCTGCGGAACTTGTGATTACCACCCAGCTTGGCTCCACCTCAATGTTGCAAAGAAAATTGCGCGTGGGCTTTGCCAAGGCAGGCAGGTTGATGGATTTACTCGAGTCACGAGCTGTGGTGGGCCCTTCGCAGGGCTCCAAAGCGCGAGAAGTGTTGATTCCTCCGGATGCGCTTGCGGAAACTCTCGCTATTCTGAGAGGAGAGGTCCCTGCGGCCGCTGAGGGGAGTGACCCTTCGACGATCGGAGACGCTGAGTGAGCCAGGTTCTTGACTTCGTGCAGCAACCCATCTTTGCGTTTGCTGCGTCAGCGCTTTTATTGATCGTCTCTGTCTTCCTTGTCGTCTCCTTGTGGAGGGCAGGGAAATTGCGGGCCGAGCGGGAAGCTGCTCGTGTTCACGCAAGCGAAGCGCGCGCTCAACTCCACGCGGTAATGGATACCAGCATCGAGGGCGTGGTGATGGTGGATGCGGATGGAGGCGTGCTGGCTACCACCAAGGTAGCTTCAGATATTTTGAATTTCACTCACACTTCTGAGTCCGGTCAGTGGCGGATCGCGGGAACATATATCGACGAATCTATGAGCCCCCTTGATTTACAAGAAATATTTCGGGCGCAGGCGCAGGGTGGCGGCCCTCAGGTGGTGGGAGTGCCAGGCAGGCGTGGAGATCAAGATGTGCGGTGGCTACGTCTTGAACCGACGGTTATCGAGAACGAATACCGAAATTCCACAGTGGTGGCGGTAAGAGATGCCGCAGGAGGTTCTCTTCGTGGTTTCCTTGGAGGCGGGGACGAGGCGCAGTTCAGAAAAGCAGTCGATAGTGCCCCTCTTGGTGTCGCTCTTATCGACCTTGAGTGGAAGCTACTCCACGCCAATCGTGTTTTTGCGGATCTCATCGGAGAGGCGCAGTCTGTTTTGCGAGGAACACCATTCGCGGCCCTCAGTCACCCCAGTGATGTGCACAAAGAAGAAGATTTTTTGCGCCAACTCTATGAAGGTGACATAGGTCGTTTCACGTGCGAAAAAAGGCTTGTGCGTTCTGATGGAAATGTGGTCTGGACAGTCCTAGACGTGGCATTAATGCGACATTCAGGAGGCGCCCCAGATGCGTATGTCGTGCATGTGCGGGACACGACAGAAGCCCGTATGCGATCCGAACTCATGGAACATCGGGCCATGCACGATCCTTTGACTGGCCTTGCGAACCGTAACCGCATGGTGGATCTGCTGGAAGCAGAATTTCGCGCGGCAGGAGATGACGCGGTTCTCGGCCTTCTCGTGTGCGACCTCGATGGCTTCAAGGGGCTCAATGATCGGTATGGCCACGTGGCGGGAGATGCCGTATTGGTGCATGTCGCGGGGGTTCTCAGACGCGCGTGCGGAGATCAAGGAATCGTGTCCCGTGTCGGTGGGGACGAATTCATCATCGTGATGCCGAAGCCAGAGGGCATCGAAGATATGCAGAAAATTGCGGCTGCGATTCACGAAGGGTTGCGCGCGCCTATGGTGATCAAGCGTAAGCACGTCACCATACGGGCCTCTATAGGTGTAGCGATGGCAACTCCGGCAATTATTTCTGAAGGCCCGTCCAGCCTGATTGCAGCGGCAGATACGGCGATGTATCGTGCGAAGTCTCGAGGTTCCGGGCGGACAGAAACATTCGAGCCGGACATGCGTCGCGACACTGACATGTCAGCATCGTTAGCCCGCGACGTACGTCACCTCATTGACCGCGGTGAACTGACTGTTTTTTATCAACCTGTAGTGGGTTTGTCCGACCGCACGGTCGTAGGGTTTGAAGCGTTGGTGCGCTGGAAGCACCCCGAACACGGGCTCTTGTTGCCGGGAGACTTCTTGCCTTTGTTAGGGGATAGGGAGTTATCTGTCCAACTAGGACTGGCCGTGGTGGATCAGGTTGCGGACTTTCTTTCTCAGGTGCCGCATGAAGATGCCTGGGTGAGCATTAATGTGGGAGCGGACCAATTGGGGGACAGTCAATTTGCGGACAAGTTGCTCTCTGCAATTTCCCGGCACGGAATGCGTCCCCATCACGTCGTGGTGGAATTGACCGAAGCTTCGCTTGTGAATCCCAACACTCGAATCCGTCATGAACTCACGGAACTTCGCAATGCCGGTGTCCCGATCTTGTTAGACGATTTTGGGACCGGAGTGAGCCCGTTGTCCTATCTGCGAGATCTTCCTGTCTCCGGGCTCAAACTGGATATGTCTTTTACGGCGGGAATCCCCGAAGACCCGGCCGGAGCACGCGTATCACGAGCGTTGGGAGCGCTTGCGAGAGAACTGGGACTCACCACTATTGCGGAAGGAATTGAGACTGAGTCTCAGGCCGAATATTTGTACTCGTGTGGTTGGGATTTTGGCCAAGGGTGGCTTTTTGGAGTCCCGGAGACGCCCAAGGTAGCACTGAACGCAGTGAAAGAATATTCGTCGGCCCCGATAGCTCCCCGGCCAGAAGAGCAGGCGCACAAAGACTCCTAGGCGGTGCCCATCAGGGCGTTGCGCTCCAGGGCTTGCGTGGTTCTATATACGTGGCATCTGCACGCGAGTCGGCAGGAGTTTTCCTCTCGGACGCGTCGTTTCCCACCACGGAAGCCACGAGGTCATAGCGCCTCCGTGCTTCTGAGGCAGATATGCCTGACGTGCCTTTGGCGGTGATTTCGGACAGCACGTACACCTTGTGCTTGTCACTCCGATCCACGGTGGTGGCAGTCCATTCCACATCCACCGCCACGTGGCCATCGAGGCCAACGGTAAAGCTCGCTGTGAGCAGGATTCCATTTTGCGAATGAACCCCGCAGCATCCCGGATACTGGTTAGAAATGAAATTTCCGAGCCCGTGTGCCGCCCACATGCCTTCGCCGTGAGGGCCACCTTTCAGTAGCTCAATGGGTTGCGGGACGTGGGCATGGTGTCCGACCAGCAAATCCACTTGCCCAGATTCGGCCAGTTGTTTCGCGACTCTTTTCTGGTCAGAGGTAGGGGTAGTCACGTATTCCACAAAACAACAATGAAGGGACACGATCACCACGTCTGCTCCCGCTTCGCGCGCCCTGGTGGCGGCAGCAATGATCTCCTTTCCTGACTGTGAGCTGGACGAAGAAAAAGTGTTAGCCGACCAACTTTTTCCAGAAGGTGTAGGAAGCCCATTAAGGCCGTATGTGTAAGAAACATTGGCTACCGTGATGACCCGCCCGTCCGCGCGTATTTTGTAGATCTGGGCCTGGGTGGATTCGGCTTTGGTGCGTGCCGTGCCGGCGTGGCCGAGGCGGTACTTGTCGAATGTATTGAGGGTCGTGACAAGCCCGTCCCATCCCCGGTCCAGGCTGTGGTTCGACGCAGTCGTGCACCCGTCCCATCCAGATTCGCCTAGGTCTCGCACTAACTCTGCGGGGGCCGAAAAAAGTGGCCATCCTGAATAGCGTCCGTCAGGAGAGACCGGCACTTCCATGTGGCAAATGGCAAGGTCTGCCCCAGCAATGAATGGTTTTACCGGCGCGAATTGACGGCTGAAGTCGATGGTGGATCCAGATGTCGCGCTTGTCACCACCGACCCGTGAGGAAGCACGTCGCCTGCTGCCACAAACGTAAACTCCACTGGTCCAGGTTCTGGAAGGTCGAAGCCTTCCCATTGAGGAGATGGGGTCACGCGGGGTGCGTCCACGGCTGAAATCACGAAACCTTCCGCAGAACGCGCTGTGGTAGATATCAGGATCGCGAATAAGGTCGCAGCGGCAAGAACACCTGCTGCCACAAGTACGGTGCGGTGACGTGCATATGAGCGTAGTTGAGGCGCGTAGGAGCGTATCTGGGCCTGTATGCGATCGAGTTTCCGCATGTCTTTTATCGTAGCCGCGCTACCGTCGGGAGTGGAGCGAACTAGGCTGGGGGCGTGGTTGCGCTGATCCCTAACATATTGACCCTTGCCCGGGTGGCCGCGTTGCCGCTGCTTGCCTGGATGGTCGTAGCGGATGCGGGAGCGATGGGCGCTATGCGGATGGCAGCGACTGCGCTGTTTGTGGGGGCCGCGCTCACTGACTTGCTTGACGGGTATCTGGCGCGACGCCTCGCTATACAAAGCCGATTTGGGGCAATTGCGGACCCTGTTGCAGACAAAATTCTGGTTCTTGGCACCCTGGCA
>WTKG01000072.1 GCA_011524475.1 Demequinaceae bacterium | reverse complement strand
ACGGAAGAAGAATCTTCGTAAAGTCGATCCGCAACGATAGCTTTACGGGAGTTACCGGCACGCGTGAGGATGATTGTTGCCGCGTTGTCTCCCCGAGGGGAAATCTCCTTGCGTAGATGTTCAGGAGAGATGTCCATTCCTCGCTTCTTAATAGTGAGTGTGCCTATGTTGTGGGATCGAACGTAGGAACGCAACGTGGACGTTGTAGCGGGCAACACGTCCCGTATTCGATACATGGTCGCACTTGGTACGTGCATTTCCGTATCTGAAGTGACGTAGGCGATCGTAGGGTGAATGAGGTGACCCTTTACGTCTTGCGCCACCTCTGCCACGAGGCCCGCACGGATCACTGCATTGTCAGGCTCGTAGAGAAAGTCACCTAAGGCGCCTACTTCTGCGATGGACCCTTGGTCTCTAACCTCTGTCTTTTTCCCATTCGTACGAAGAACGAGGGCGGAACGTGTGTATGCATGGGCAAGCGGCCCACACCACACTGCACACTCCTTGACCTCTCCATCGAGTGATAGCCACTGATGTTCAGCCTCGGAAGGTAAGTGTTTCTTTGGTATCCCCGGAGCAAGTTTGATCCCTAGTGCTTCATGGGAGTCTCGGAGCCCAAGCAGTGAGGACAGTGATGGGAGATAATGTTCTGGCTGGGTGACACGTGCGTGCGTATTCCTTCGGGCAGGGTCTGCGTAGACGCCACTGATATCGATTCCTTTTCCTACCTCAATCGCATCTCCATGTACGACATGGGCATGAGGAAAAATGGATAGGTTGTGTTCCGCCAACAGAGCAGTAGCGTGGTCGTGTTCTACCGAAACGGTCGTGAGCCCCAGGCCGGCATAGGCCATTGAATCTACTCCCAGTCCTGCGGTGAGATCCGCCACCGAAGAAATCCCGGCTGCGCGGAAGCGATCAGCGTGTTCTGCGGCCACTGCCAACGCAGTGGCTTGTTCCAGACCGCTGCGCGTAAAAAGCATACGGTTCGCGAAATCGCCAAGTTTGGCTTGGGCCGCGCGTCTCAGTTCGACTTGCAGGCTTACCGCAGCGGCTATCTCCGCGTCTGGTTGCTGCGCGCGAATCATGTCGCCACGGGCGAGAGCGTTCCCCTCAAACTCCTCCGCCAAGCCAATGAGTTTTTGGCCAGAAGGGGAGATAAGAGCTTCGGCTACACGTGCATCCATGTCTTGATCCTTGCATTCATTCTGGTGTATCCACGGAAGCCATCTTCGATTAGCAGTCGTGTTCCACGAGTGCTAAATTAGTTCCGCTTATCTGAAGGGCAAGCCGAGCGATCCCTGCACTACAGTGCGATCGCCCGTCGAAACTAAATTGTGGAAGGCGAGGTCCGCAGTGTCGGTCTCAATCACCCCACTCGAAGACAGGGTGGTCATTAAGTCATCGCAAGCCGAGCAGACCACAGCATCTGGTCTCGTGATTCCGGACACCGCACAAGAAAAGCCCCAGGAGGGTGAAGTTGTGGCGGTGGGCCCGGGACGTATTGATGACAACGGCAACCGAGTTCCACTCGATGTAAAAGTTGGGGACACGGTCATTTACAGCAAGTATGGCGGCACTGAGGTGAAGTATGGCGGCGACGAGCTGCTCATCCTCTCCGCGCGAGACTTGCTTGCAGTAGTCAACTAGCGCACGAACGAGAGGGCCCTGGCGGATGCCAGGGCCCTCTCGTGTGCGTATTCACACTTACGTTGCTGCTTCTTTTGAGTGTCGTACACGGCGAGAAACCTCTTCTGCGCGTTCGTCTTCACTCATCCCGCCCCAGATGCCGAATGGTTCGCGCGCATCGAGGGCACGTTCACGACAAATTTCTACAACTTCGCAACGGTCGCAAAACGACTTTGCGCGCGCAATACGTTTGCGCCGCTGGTCTCCCCGTTCGCCTTCAGGATGAAAAAATGTAGACGGGTTTGCTTCTCGACAGGCCCCTAAGAATTGCCACTCCCATTCTTCCTGAAGCGGTACGGGCAACTTTCCTACGTTCGCCATGATGGTGTTCGCCTCAGCAGGCTTTTCCCCTCGCACACTCGTGGCGCGAACCCACGTACGCGCCGTATCAGCCGATGTCGAGACAAATTTTCGCGTTCCCAAGGTTTTTGCGATAGCCCCATTTTTCGGTGCCCCATTATTCGGGGGCGTTAAAAATGGGGGCAGTCCAGGCTGAAGCCACACAGGGGAGGGGGACGTCTTCCGTCTCAACTACGATGACGTCATGTCCACAGTGCATGATCCGTTTGCTTATGTCGGTTTGACGTATGACGACGTCTTGCTTCTGCCTGGAGCGAGTGACGTGGTTCCCTCCCAGGTAGACACGTCCACGCGCTTGACGCGCAACATTCGAATTGCGATTCCGCTGCTAAGTGCGGCAATGGATACTGTCACCGAAGCCCGCATGGCGATAGCTATGGCACGTCAAGGCGGGATTGGTGTGCTTCATCGGAATCTTTCTATTGCAGATCAGGCGCATCAAGTCGAAATTGTGAAGCGTTCGGAATCTGGCATGATTACGGACCCGGTCACTGTAGGACCGGACGCTACGTTGACAGAACTAGATGCGTTGTGCGGAACCTACCGAGTCTCTGGTCTACCGGTAGTGGATGATAGCGGTGTCCTGTTGGGGATCATCACCAACCGTGACTTGCGATTTGTCTCTGCTCAGGATTTCGATACTCGCCTCGTGCGCGAGGTTATGACGCCTATGCCTTTGGTGACGGGGCCAGCGGGGATCAAGAACGATGAGGCAGCGCGCCTCCTAGCAGAGCACAAGATTGAAAAATTGCCGCTCGTCGACACCACCGGGAAACTCTCCGGTCTCATCACCGTCAAGGATTTTGTAAAAACAGAAAAATATCCATTGGCAACGAAAGATGAGGAAGGCAGACTCCGGGTTGCCGCTGCCGTGGGGTTTTTCGGAGATTCCTGGGAACGCGCAACGGCGTTGGTAGACGCTGGTGTAGATGTGTTGGTGGTGGACACCGCGCACGGTCACGCCCAGTTGATGATTGACATGATTGCCAAGTTGAAGTCTGATTCCGCTACTCAGCATGTAGAGGTAATCGGCGGAAACGTCGCCACGAAAGCCGGAGCGGAGGCACTGGTCGCGGCTGGGGTGGATGCGGTGAAGGTAGGCGTGGGGCCTGGATCTATCTGTACCACCCGGGTTGTTGCGGGGGTGGGAGTCCCACAAGTGAGCGCCGTCTGGGATGCCTACCAAGCCACGCGTGATGCTGGAATTCCACTCATTGCTGATGGGGGTCTCCAGTATTCCGGAGACATCGGTAAGGCTCTTGTAGCGGGGGCCGAGTCGGTGATGCTGGGTTCCTTGCTTGCGGGGTGTGAAGAGAGTCCCGGAGATTTAATCTTGCAGGGGGGCAAGCAATTCAAGGCATACCGTGGAATGGGTTCCATGGGGGCGATGGCGTCCCGTGGGCGCGCATCCTTCTCTAAGGATCGCTACTTCCAGGCTGATGTGCCTAGCGATGATCACCTTGTGCCAGAAGGTATTGAAGGGCAGGTCCCTTATAAGGGCCCGACCGGTACGGTTGTTCATCAACTCGTGGGTGGCTTGGGGCAGACCATGTTCTATGTGGGGGCTTCTACCATCGCGGAGTTGCGTGAACGCGGTAAATTTGTGCGCATTACGGCTGCGGGTCTCAAAGAGTCACATCCACACGATATTCAGATGACCGTTGAGGCTCCGAATTACCGAGCAGATTAGCCGCGAGTTGCTCCCACCGGCCACTGAACGTCCGGAAGGTCATCCGTACGACCTTGCGATGTGAGCCAGGCACGAAAGTTCTCCGCCCACACTCGATGAGCTTCGACTTGCTGATCATGGAGGTCCGCCAAAGCTGATTCACCGACGCTTGCGTGAGTTGCGGCAATGGCATGCACGAGAGCGAGGGTGGCCATCACGTCAGCATCTGCAGCGTGGAGGGCGTCGGTATCTACGTCCACTCCGTAGTGGGCGCATACGTCGGCAAGGCGACGTTTGCCTCGACGAAAACGGTCTACGTGACGATCGAGGACTAGGGGGTCCACGACTGGCTTGATGGTCCCCGGTCCCTCTCCTAGGCGATGTGCGAGGGTAGGAAGTCCATGGCGTTGAAGTTCAACTTCGAGCAATGTGAGGTCGTATTGGGCATTGAAAGCAACTACTGGTGCTCCCGAGCGCAAGGCAGAGGCTAAGAGAGTCGCAATCTCCTCTAGAGCTTCGGCGGGTTGTTGACCTTCCTGACGGGCTTTTTCTGTGGTGATTCCATGCACTTCAGTTGCTCGAGTGGGAATCTCCACTCCAGGGTTGATGAGCCACGTCCGTACGCCAGGTTCACCTTCGGGGCCAGTCTGAGTAATCACTGCCGCGGTGACGATTCGGTCACGGCGCGGATTGACTCCCGTGGTTTCCGTGTCAAAGCCCACCAGTGGGCTCTCCAGCCAAGTCATGTGCCCACTCTCCCATATAGATGCGGTGGATGTGGGGTAACGGGCCCCTGAAATTCTGCAGGGGCGGGCTTGCCCGCTACTCTTGTCATGTGATCAATGACATCGAGATTGGTGTCGGGAAGCGTGGCCGCCGCGTCTATTCGCTTGACGACATCGCAGTTGTGCCGTCACGTCGTACTCGTGATCCCGCTCAAGTGGACTTGAGTTGGCAGATTGATGCTTTCGAATTCGCCAGTCCCATCATTGCGGCTCCCATGGATTCTGTGGTTTCTCCTGATACTGCTATCGCCCTAGGTAAACTTGGCAGTCTTGGGGTTCTCAACCTTGAGGGTTTGTGGACACGCTACGAAGACCCGGAACCTCTCCTTGAGAAAATTCGTGGCCTGGGAGCGGACGAGGTCACTCGTGAAATGCAAGCGATGTATCAGGCGCCCATCCAACCAGAGCTGATTCACCAGCGTCTCAGTCAGATCCGTTCTGCGGGGGTCACGGTTGCCGGGTCACTGACTCCACACCGGACGCAAGAGTTATACAAGACTGTCCTTGATGCAGGTGTGGATGTGTTTGTCATTCGAGGTACCACGGTTTCTGCTGAACATGTGTCCGCTGACGCCGAACCACTCAACCTCAAGAAATTCATTTACGACCTCGACGTTCCAGTGATTGTGGGGGGCGCTGCCACCTATCAAGCAGCCTTGCATTTGATGCGGACGGGGGCTGCTGGCGTCCTGGTGGGTTTTGGTGGAGGAGCTGCGCACACCACGCGGGTGACAACGGGTATTCACGCTCCTATGGCAACGGCTATTGCAGATGTGGCAGCAGCGCGTCGCGACTATCTGGATGAATCAGGTGGCCGTTATGTGCATGTCATCGCCGATGGTGGGTTGGGTGCCAGTGGCGCAATGGTGAAGGCCCTGGCATGTGGCGCGGACGCGATGATGGTGGGAGCTGCCCTGGCCCGTGCGAGCGAGGCCCCCGGCGGCGGGTTCCACTGGGGAGACGAAGCCCATCACCCGACTTTGCCGCGTGGCGAGCGGGTCCAGGTCGACACCGTGGGGACTTTGGCAGAAATTTTGAATGGCCCTGGTTCGCGAGCAGACGGCACCCTGAACTTATCGGGAGCGCTCCGTCGGTCCATGGCGTCCACGGGATACCTTGACCTCAAGTCTTTCCAACGCGTGGATGTGGTGGTGTCTCCCTACCAACCGCGTGCGTAAGCCCTTATCAGATTCCCAACTTTCAGGCTGTGCCGTGGGCGATTGCAGCGAGGGCTTGTGACGCGATCTCGCGTTCTTCATGTGTGGGGATCACCCATACCTCCACTGGCGAGTCCTCAGTGGAAATTCTTGTGGGGACAGTGAAACGTCCATCACCTGCCTCGTTCAATGAAGCATTGATCATGATCCCAAATACTTCGAGTCCGGCAAGAGAAGCAGCACGCACTTCCGGTGAATTTTCCCCTATCCCGGCAGTGAAGGCGATCGCATCGAGCCTCCCGAGATGGGCGTAGTACGTGCCTATATAGCCACGGATGCGGCGGGTATACACGTCGAAGGCAAGGTCCGCATTGTCGTCACCCCGCATGCGGGCATCAAGCACATCACGCATATCTGAATACCCACTCAGGCCTAGCAATCCGCTGCGGCTATTCAAGAAACTATCAATCTCGGATACATCCATGCCGGTGGCGCGGTGGAGGTGGAACACGATGGCCGGGTCGATGTCACCCGATCGCGTTCCCATGACGAGTCCTTCAAGAGGCGTAAGTCCCATCGACGTATCAATGCTTCGACCGCCCTGAACCGCACAAGCGGAGGCGCCATTACCTAGATGCAACACGATGGTAGACAGTTCATGCACCTCCCGGTTCATCGCTGTGGCCGTTGCGCGTGAGACAAAAGCGTGAGAGGTGCCGTGGAAGCCATAACGGCGCACTTCGTGCTCTTCTGCTACTCGCTGGTCGATGGCGTACGTGGAGGCAGCCCGTGACAAGGTGTGGTGAAAAGCGGTGTCGAACACCGCGACATGGGGAATCTGAGGGAAGATTTCCTGCGCTGCCTCGATTCCTGCGATATTTGCCGGGTTATGGAGAGGGGCCAGGGTAGACAGCAACGTAATCTGTCGCACCACCTCCTTCGTGATGAGTGTGGGCGCAGTAAACTCACTGCCCCCCTGCACCACCCGGTGTCCCACCACACCTATCTGTGAAAGCTGTGAAGAGTGGTGGGCTTCTAACTCGGTAAATATTTCTTGAAGAGCGTGCCGGTGATCGCGGATGCGTTCCCGTTGCCCCGCCATCACAGGTTTTTCTGTATCAGGAGCAATCACCTGGTATTTGATAGAACTTGAACCGCAGTTCAACACCAGGGCATGTGGGGTCACGAGGACTCTCCCGCGCTAGCCGTGTGTGCCTGAATTGCAGTAATCGCCACTGTATTGATGATGTCGCGCACGAGCGCGCCTCTGGACAAGTCATTGACCGGTTTCTTGAGTCCCTGCAGCACTGGCCCGACCGCCACCGCACCGGCACTGCGTTGAACTGCCTTGTACGTGTTGTTTCCGGTATTGAGGTCCGGGAACACAAAGACCGTCGCCTGGCCTGCCACGGGTGAATCGGGGGCTTTTTTCTTGGCGACAGAAGGATCAATCGCAGCGTCATACTGAAGCGGCCCATCTACGAGGAGATCAGGCCTGCGTTCTCGGACAAGCGCGGTTGCTTCTCGCACCTTGTCGACGTCCGAACCCGCTCCCGACTTGCCCGTGGAGTAGGACAACATTGCCACCTTCGGCTCTACGTGAAAGTGCGCGGCAGTGTCGGCAGAAGAGATCGCGATGTCCGCGAGCTGTGCGGCAGTGGGGTCAGGGTTTATGGCGCAGTCTCCGTAGACCAACACCCGATCTGCGAGGCACATGAAAAATACCGAGGACACGATTGACACCCCTGGAGGGGTTTTGATGACCTCAAAGGCTGGCGTGATGGTGTGGGCGGTCGTGTGTGCCGCCCCAGACACCATCCCATCAGCAAGTCCTTCAAGAACCATCATGGTTCCGAAATAACTGACGTCTCGTACCACTGCATGTGCGCTTTCGCGGGTTACTCCTTTGTGCGCGCGCAGTTCTGCGTAACGAATGGCAAAACGTTCCACAAGTTCTGCATCTGAGGGACTGATTACCTGGGCATTATCGATAGGAGCACCTAGTTCGGCCGCCCGCGCCCGCACCTTTGCCTCGTCTCCCAAAATGGTGAGGTCGCAGACTTCCCGGCTGAGCAGGCTGGAGGCTGCTCGCAGAATTCGATCATCGTCTCCTTCGGGTAGCACGATGTGTTGGCGATGACGTCGGGCCCGATCGAGTAGATCCCACTCGAACATGAGAGGGGTCACCACCTCGGTTCGTGCGACATTGAGCAAGTTTTGTAGAGCTGGCGCATCTACGTGTTTGTCAAACAGCGTGAGGGCGATATCCATCTTTTGCTGAGATTCACGGCTGAGATGTCCACGGGTGTTGTGGCATCTCGTGGCAGCTTCGAATGTGCCCAACTGGGTAGCAATAATCGGAATAGAAAATCCTGAACCTTCTATAAGTTCCATGAGTTCCGTGGAGGGTGCGAGACCACCATTCACAATGATTGCCGAGATTTGTGGATGGGTTTCTGACTGGTGTGCTGCCATGAGGGCCAGCAGTACATCTGAGCGGTCGCCCGGAACGATAACGGCGACACCGTCCACGAGCCGTCTGAGGAGGTGATCCACGTTCATCGCTGCGACCTGAATGCGTGTCACTTCGCGGCTTAGCAGGGCGGGGTCACCGGAAAGAATTGTTCCCTCCACCGCCTCACATAATTGTGTCAAGATGGGTGCTCGCAGCACGGAG
>WTKG01000050.1 GCA_011524475.1 Demequinaceae bacterium | reverse complement strand
GGGCGATGAAACCCGCGAGGAGCAGCAGATGCAGCATACCGTGGAGATGAAGATTGCAGAGGCAGACAGCCACAAGCAACAAACGAGGGCGAAGGAGCAGGCTGAGGTAACCACAGAAGGAGCCACCGCCGCCGCCGACGAAGACCGCAGTGGTTCGGCTGCCGGGGGTGTGGACGGGGACTACGGTGGAATTACGACAAGCAGCAAGCAGAGGCGAGGGAGGAGGCCAGGACCCGCAGAAAGAGATCCTCCACCGCCGACGAAGCCCGTATGCATGGGGTTTCCTTTTGTGGTGGTCTTGCCCGCACACTTTTGGATGAAGGTGCTCCTGGAGTTCACGTCATCACTTTCAACCGTCACGAAGCCGCGCTGGAACTTGTCACTCAACTGGGACTTGCCTAAGGCCTGTTCGATTTAAGAACCACGTGATCAGGCGCTGCCAGTGCGGGAGCGTAAAGGTCTAGGAGTTGTCGTAATTGTTCACGTCGGTGAAAGTGACGTCCGTGGCGTGCTGCACGGTTCGTGAAACAGTGCATGTTTTTTCGTGTGCAGTCTTGAGGGCTACTGATACGCGGGCACGTGCTTTGTCGCCCGCCTCTCCTTCAGGGAAACGAAGGTCGAAAGAAAGCTCAATGTCTTCCATGATGCCAGCTCCGTTGACGTTCACTTTGTTGCCCGTCGCGGTGACTTCGAAGTGATCGGGTTCCGTGCGACGTGACGTCATCATGTCCACATCTATGGTGGAGCATCCGAGCATGGCTGCCAGCAGCAATTCCACGGGGTTGAGACCGTCTGTGTTGTGGCCAAATCGCAACTGCCTGCCATCACCGGTTTCTGCTACATAGACTCCCTCGCCTTCACGACGGAGAGTGACTTTCTTTTCTGTGATTTCTTTGGTCATAGGTTGATTTTTTCACGCTATTACGGGTGATGTGCACGGCCAGGCTTCGGTACTATGGCCAACAGCCACTCGGCGTGATACGTCGACCAAGCGCAATGGCGAGCCCGCCGCGCACTTCGTGCAAGGAGCTTCTGCCATGTCCTCTTCGAATTTTCCCGCCGCCACCATCCTTGGGTACCCACGTATTGGGCCTCAGCGAGAACTCAAGAAGGCGCTGGAGTCTTTCTGGAAAGGCGAATCGTCAGCCGACGCCCTCGAATCCAGCGCTCGTGAACTCAGACTCCACAATCTTGCCCGCATGGTGGAGCACGGCCTCAAGCCTGATGATTCATCCCTACCTTCGAACTTCTCCTTTTACGACCACGTTCTTGACGCCGCAGTGACATGCGGCGCAGTGCCACCGCGCTTTGCGTCATTCGGCACAGACAATTCCGACCTCGTCCGATACAGCGTGATGGCGCGAGGCGAAGGTCACGTGCCGCCGCTGGAAATGACCAAATGGTGTGACTCGAATTATCACTATCTGGTGCCAGAAATCGGCCCCGAAACGGTGTTCTCACTGTCTTCGCGTCGGTGGATTGACGAATTTCGCGAAGCGAAAGAGGCGGGATTTCTCACGCGGCCGGTGATCACCGGGCCACTCACGTTCTTGGCTTTCGCCAAAGCAAGTGACGAAGCCCCTGAGGGCTTTGAGCCGTTGTCTCGTCTCGACGACCTGGTGCCGGTGTATGCCGAGTTGCTCCAGGAGTTTGCCGCCGCCGGGGCTGAGTGGGTTCAATGTGATGAGCCTATTCTGGTAATGGATACGGATATCGAGCGTTCGACTCTGCTCTCGTATGCGCGGTCTGTATACAGTGCTTTGGCAGAAACCTCCGGTCGCCCAGCGCTGTGCGTTGCTGCTCCGTACCACTCGCTTGACGACACCCTTCCGGCACTTATCGAGACGGGGGTAGAGGCACTCGCATTGGATCTGGTGCGTGGGGATATCTCGCCTGACATAGATCTCACGGATGTCACGATTTCTGCAGGAATAGTCGACGGCCACAACATTTGGCGCACCAATCTCGACGAGGCACAGGCCACTATTGCCGCACTCGCAGACAGGGGCGCGAATGTCACCGTGTCTACTTCTACCTCGCTTTTTCATGTTCCCCACACCCTTGAAGGCGAAGATCATCTTGGGGAAGAACTGCTGAGTTGGCTTTCCTTCGCACACGAGAAAATTACGGAGGTTGTCGCGCTTGCTGGCGGTGAAGACGCTTATCCCGAGGCATTTGCCCAATCACGAGCAGCGGTGGCTTCCCGCGCTGCGCATGCGGGTACCCACATCTCCTCTGTCCGAAACCGTCTTGAGCGGGTGCAGGCTGCGGACAGTGTCCGGAGTGACTATGCCACTCGCGCGAAAGCGCAGGCCGCACGCCTGGGATTGCCGTCTCTCACGACCACCACTATTGGTTCATTCCCGCAGACGCCTGAGATTCGCGCAGCCCGGGCGTCCTGGGCCAAGGGCACACTATCTGACGCTGATTATGAGCAGGCAATGAAGGATGAGATCGCGTCGGTTGTGGCACTCCAAGAAGAACTGGGTCTCGACGTTTTGGTGCATGGCGAAGCAGAACGAAACGACATGGTGCAGTACTTTGCCGAATTGCTCGATGGCTGTGCGGTCACCACGAATGGGTGGGTGCAGTCGTACGGTTCTCGATGCACGCGTCCATCCATTGTGTGGGGTGACGTGAGCCGTCCCGACCCCATGACGGTTCGCTGGTCTTCTTACGCCCAGTCTTTATCTGACAAGCCCGTGAAAGCCATGCTTACCGGCCCCGTGACGATCTTGGCGTGGTCGTTTGTGCGTGACGACCAGCCGGTGCGCGACACAGCCTTCCAAGTGGCGCTTGCCCTTCGCGACGAAATCGCTGACTTGGAAGCCGCAGGGATGACAATTATCCAAGTTGACGAACCCGCATTGCGCGAACTGTTACCGCTAAAACATCGAGATCAGGCGGCCTACCTGGACTGGGCTGTCACGGCATTCCGGCTGGCAACTTCCGGAGTTCACGACGAGACCCAAGTGCACACCCACCTGTGTTATTCCGAATTTGGCGAGGTCATTGACGCGATTGACGGCCTGGACGCAGACGTAACTTCGATTGAGGCGGCGCGCTCGCGAATGGAAGTTCTTCCCGCGATCAAGGACCATGGCTATGAACGTGGTATTGGCCCAGGGGTGTGGGACATCCACTCTCCTCGCGTCCCCTCGGTGGAGGAGTTGACGGAGCTCCTCACACTGGCATCACGATCTGTCCCTTCCACCCAACTATGGGTGAATCCCGATTGTGGCTTGAAGACACGTGGGTACGAAGAGACAACAGAGTCGTTGCGCAACATGATTGCGGCCACCAGGAACATCCGTGAGCAGGTGCAGTGACCGGCTTCGCTGTATGAGTGCGCCTGTTATGGGGCGGTACGAGCGATGCGGATCTTGCTGGCCAAGCGCATGGCGATAGAGCCGGTGACCGCCAGAATAAGCACATAGGCTGCGGCAAGTGGTCCGATGTTTTCTTGGAGCCCGGCGCTCACGCCGAGTCCAGCAATAACGATCGAGAACTCTCCGCGGGGAATCAGCGACAACCCCGCACGCCACCTGCCTGCCTGCCCCACTCCTGCGGTGCGGGCCGCACTATAACCAGTGGCGAGTTTGGTTCCCGCCGTCACTATGGCCAACCCGAGGGCAGGGATGAATACCGGCACGAGTGTGGCCGGATCAATCTGCAATCCAAAGAACACGAAAAAGAATCCACCAAAGACGTCTCGTAATGGCGGGAGGAGTCCGCGGACTTCATCTGCAACCTGGCCCGATAGCGTCAAGCCAAGCAGGAACGCACCCACTGCTGCCGATACCTGCACAGCCTCGGCGAAGCCTGCCACGACAAACGTGAGACCCAGCGTAGTGAGTAAGAGCAATTCCCGGGACCGCGAATGGACGGCTTTGGATACCACTGCCGAAAGTCGAAAAGCCACCACAAATGCCACAGCGACAGCTCCGATTGCTACGGCAGCCGCGATTGCGCCTTCGGCCACAGATGCCCCCACAAGGAGCACGGCGACCAGAGGCAGAAACACAGCCATCACGATGTCTTCCATCACTAACAGACTCAAGATCACGGGTGTTTCACGGTTTCCTACCCGGCCGAGGTCATCCAACAGTCGCGCAATGATGCCGGAGGAAGAAATATAAGTGACACCGGCAAGTAGCAAGGACGCGGTGGGTGACCAGCCCAGAAGTATCCCTAGGGCAAACCCTGGAGCACCGTTGAGCACAAGGTCCAGCAGGCCCGCTTTCCAGGTGGAGCGTAACCCTGTGCGTAAGTCTTGAGGTGAATACTCAAGTCCAAGCAACAACAAGAGAAGTACCACCCCGATTTGGGCGCCCACCGCGATGAAGTCTTCTCCTGCATCGATGGGGATGAAACCACCCTGGCCCATGACGAGGCCACCAAGTAAGTACAGGGGAATTGTCGGCAGACCCCACCACTGGGCCACACGTCCAAGAGCCCCCAGAACCAGGAGCACTATCCCCAGTTCAATCAAGATGGTTGCGGAGTGCCCCGCATCGCCTGTTCCGCCGGCTGACCACAGTAGGGGGAACGCGGTGTGCATCGGCTATCCCGTCAAGATGGAACTGGCCGCTGAGACGGCTTCGCTGCCGCCAATCACGAGCACTGTGTCACCGGGAGCGAATGTGAAGTCTGGCTGCGGGCCGGGAAAAGCCTCTTCTTCGCGGATCACAGCCACGACAGAGGCAGATGTGGTGGTACGGATCTTTCCGTCTGCAATCGTCTTGCCCGTGAGGCCGCCGGATTGCGGCATCGTGACCCACACGATTTCCAGGCCTTCCACCTGGTGTTTCAGTTCATCTAGCCGTGCGGTGATAGAGGTGCCTCCCAAGAGCTCCGCTAGATTCCCCGCTTCGTGCGGGCTGAGTTCTACGCTCCCGCGCGTGCTGTCAGGATCGTCATGATCGAACAACACGATGTCGCGAGCTCCGTCGCGACGCACCACTACACATACGTGATCGTTGTGGTCAGTAGTGAATTCGTAGCGCGTTCCGATGCCGGGCAGGGGGGTTTCAAACAAGTCCATGACATGAGCATGACACGTCTTGTGTCGTGTGGCTACGCCGACTCTTCGATGTCGGAAATCCCGAAGTACTGTTCGTCGTCCACCGCTTCTATCCACCAGTCAATGCTGACCGATTCTGGGGCACCCGTGGTGGTGTCCCAGGTGATTTCTGCGACTGAATCTGGGCTGTCTACAGCCTCGTAGTACAGGTCAAGAATGTCGCCAATCGTCCAGGCGTCTTCGGCGGTGAGGGCGTACTCGGAGTCCCATACATCGAGTGGTTCCACAACAATCACATCCCCGTGTCTTACGGCGACGCGGTACGTCCCAGCCCAGGGGCTGAACGACGAGTAGTGCAACGTGTACTCATAGTGGTCAGGCTCGTCCCACGCGTTATCGGGACGCTCAGGAGCGTACCCGTCACATGCGTGGGCGAGCAGAACCGCCAGAATGGTGAGTATGCGTGTCATGACTCATCAACGAGTGTGAGTCAAGAAACGTTGGGGTTAGCGCTTGCCCCCACCAAGAAGACCACCAAGCAGGTCCCCCAGCATGTCTCCACCCGCAGAGGACGACACGCTCTTGCCGGAGCTGCTTCCTCCACCGAGCACTCCGCCCAGCACACTTCCGAGAAGGTCTCCGCCCCCTCCACCAACGGCTCCACCGAGAAGTCCTCCCAAGAGGTCTCCGATGCCACCGGAAGAAGAACCTGAGCCGCTACCGCCCAGGAATTTTTCGGCTACGAATGACAGCACGATGGGCGCCAGAATGGGAAGAATCTTCTGCACGAGACCTTGGGTGAGTCCAGAGGAACCGACGCTGCTGAGTTGGGTAGCAACCTGATTCTCCTGGCTGCCGAAGATGTTTTTCACGATCTTGGCACCGTCGTTCACGTCCACGTCGGCCAGGGAGATGGCACCTGCAGCAAGGGAGGTGTCTTTGGTCTGCAAGGCGTTCACAAGTGAGGCTGCGCCTGCATCGTCCGCGGCGTTGGCCTGCATTCCTGACAGTAGTGCGGGAAGAGCGGACGCCACTGCTTCGCGCGTATCGCTTTCGGAGGCACCGACCTGCGCGGCGATGTCGCCGATAGGGATACGGGAAAAGAGATCATTGAGTTCTGTCACGAGGGCTCCTCTATTTCTGTGAGCACCCGGTGTGCTCAGGGCTTAAGTTCATCACGTCTGAGGGGTGCTGCGCTACTTCGAGATCACGCACCTATGTCACCAACTGACGAAAAGCTGCTGCAGTGCGGGCAGGAGCCTCCTCATCAAGCCACAAGAACAGGCTTGGTTCTGTGACTTCAAGTTCAAGAATCAACGGACCTTCGGGCCCTGGAACAAGGTCTATTCGTGCGTATGCCGTTGCAGGCATGTCTGCTACTAGTGCGTCTGCCAGTGCCTTTTCTTCCGCCGTTGCGTCGGCTCGAGTGATTTTCTCGTCTGCGTAGATTCCCGTGCTCCAGGACATGTTTTGCGACAAAATCGGGGCTTTGGTTGCGGCATGAGAAAAATTGCCGCCTACATACATGAGGGCCCGTTCGCCATGGTCATCTATGGCCGAAACGTAGGGCTGCACCATGACAGTTTTTCCGGATTCATGAAGTGCCTCCGCATGAGCCAGAGCAGCCTCGGGATCGGAGCGAAACATCTTCGCTCCATTGGATCCGGCACCCACGGAAGGCTTTACGACCACGGTGTCTTCCAGGGAGGAGGACGGAATTTTTTCGCCCGGCGCAAAGAATTCCGTAGCCACCACGGGGTATCCCTTTGCGGCAAGCTCAGCGAGGTAACGCTTATCCGTATTCCAACGCACCATTCCCGGAGGGTTCCATACGGTGCTCACCGTGTGTACCTGGTCAACCCACCTGAGGAACGCGTCTCGGTGGTTGTGGTAATTCCACGTGCTGCGAAGGAAAACAGCGTCATACCGAGACCAGACCACGTCAGGGTCGTCCCACGCCACCACCTCTGCTTCAGGCAGATGGTCACACAACAATTTTTCGTCGTCGTCCACCAATGGCATTTCCACAGTCGTGGCCAGACCGATGCGCACACTCATGGAATCCAGGGTAGCGACAGGTTCTGCTACCAGGCGTCGAGTGCTCCCGATTCCACCCAAAATGCATGCGCACGATACGTAGACACTTGAGCACGAAGGTTAGGGTCAACATGCATATCTGCCCGGTCGGCCATATCGTGCAGACGGGTAGCCAGCATGGTGGTGACTTCATCTGGTCTATAGGTGCGGGTCGTGCCATCGGTAAGTTCAACGGCCCCGTAGGCAGAAAGAAACGCCTCGAGCCTTTGTTGCATCGTGGCGATGTCAAACGGAGAGGAGATCTCTCCAGCAAAGTCCACATTGTCCTGTGGCGGAGCAAGTGGGCAATAAAAGTAAGCAGTGTACGCAATGTCCCACAGCCGCGACGCGGGATAGCAGTGGTCGAAATGAATGACCCCTACTAACTGGTCACCTGTGAAGATGTGTGATCTGTCTGCGAAGGTGTTGTGTGCAATCACTTCGTGGGGGAGTCGTCCCGGATTGAACCAGGCGTCTTCGTCAGTCTGCACAAAAGTTGCAGTCGAGTCATGCCACTCACGCAGCCTCCGTGCCACAGCGGCAAGCAGTCCTTCCGACCACCGCGCATCACCTTCGGGAACGCCTGGATCTCCTTCTACATAACTCAGGACTTCTCGCTCAGAATCGTCAAAGCCCAGCGGCTCAGGTACCCACGTGATGCCGTCGTTGCGCACGTGAGCAAGAAGTCGTTGCACAGTGGACGACCAGTCAGAGTGCCGCCGTCGCACGGTGTCTCCTATGCGTACGGCTGTTCCTGGTAGCCCACTCGTGGGCAGGGTGTGGTGATCCGTCTCCGTCATACTCTGCACATTATTCGTGCTGAGTTGTAATGCAATCCCCTTGTGGGGATTTCCACGGCTTTACCGCGTGGGATGTGTCACAAAGTGTGGTCAGGAGGTAGAGCGTGACCGGGCAATAAGGAATCCGATCACTCCTGCAAGGGCTGCGGCCAACACTCCGATCACTGCCCAGATCCACGTAGGAACACCCTCGCCGCCAGAGGTTGAGTCTGCAGGTTCGGCAGCTGTCGAGGGGGATGGGGATTCAGCGTCTGTGGGGGCTGCTGTTTCTACTGCCGCTTCGGTCTCGACAGGATCTTCAGTCTCGACAGGGCTCTCAGGGGCTTCTGCAACGGCGTTTCCGCGTGCATACGGCGCATTGTCGACAGTTGCCATATTCCAGGTGACGGTGGTGTTGTCTCCGGACAGAGATCCGTTGTGTTCAATTACCTCTCCAGGGAAAGTGACCTGAAGAATGGCCGAGCCGTTCCCATCGATGATGGCATCTTTTGTAGTCTCGTCGATCTCTGCCGGATCTAAGCCCGTCACAATAAACTGGTCACCGATGCGCTCGACCTTGATTTCATAGGGTTCGGTGGGATCCCCAGAAAAACTCCCGAGGCCTTCATTCACAATCGTGACGCGTTCACCGTCCCACTCGGCCTCCCCGAGGTCATTCACGGTGGCGTTTGTGTAGTTGGCGGCGACAAGATCCGCA
>WTKG01000088.1 GCA_011524475.1 Demequinaceae bacterium | reverse complement strand
ATGCTCCAACGCCCCCACCCGGCGGTCATGCCAGCCTTGTTCGGCGCTATACCGAGCCGACGCCATATGGTCACTAAAGATGCGGCCAAACGCCGGGGTCTCCATCAAAGATTCCCGTTCCGCTGCCGGCATGGGCGCGGGGTTCGGGGTCAACGGAAACCGCGCCAGCGACGCACTCAGATCCACGATGTCCCCCGTCATTGTTCGAGGCTAGCGCACAGCCCGCGGCCGCCCTAGGAGGACGCCTCCACGCGACGCATCCACCCGTACGGATCTTCCGCACGGCCATATTGAATATCTGTGAGGCGCTTACGGATATTCAGCGTGACTTCACCGGCCGTGCCATCCCCTACCGTGACGTCAAAATCAGGGGAAGCGAACCTGCCAATAGGAGTCACCACGGCAGCAGTGCCGCACGCGAACACCTCTGCGATGTCGCCACTTTCGACCCCGTCGCGCACCTCAGCCAAAGAGATATTTTTCTCCACAATCTTGACCGAATCCTCTTCCAGCAGCGTGATGACTGATTCGCGGGTAATGCCTTCCAGGATCGTGCCGGTGAGACGCGGGGTCTCGAGCGTGCCGTCCTTGCGCACCACAAATATATTCATGCCGCCCAGCTCTTCCAGGTACATGCCCGTGGCCGCATCCGTGAACAACACTTGTTGACAGCCCCGCTCAAACGCTTGCTGTTGCGGCAGGAGCGATGCGGCATAGTTGCCGCCAAACTTTGCCGCACCCGTGCCACCAGGCCCGGCCCGATGAAATCCTTGCGCCACCCAAATAGACACCGGCTTCACGCCACCCGGGAAGTACGGCCCTACAGGGCCCGAGATCAGCAAGTACTCCACTACGGCGGCGGGACGTACCCCCAAAAAAGCCTCCGAGGCAAACATGAAAGGCCGCAAATACAGCGAGCTCTCATCCGCGCCCGGAACCCACGCCCCATCTACGCTGAGCAGCGCCTCAATGGAACCCAGAAAATCCTCGACCGACAACTCCGGCAAAGCAATCCGTGCCGCGCTGCGTTGAAAACGCTCCGCGTTTTGCTCGGGCCGAAACAACCACACCGAACCGTCCTGCCACCGATACGCCTTGAGTCCTTCAAAGATCTCTTGCGCATAGTGCAGCACCGCAGAAGCCGGCTCCAGTTGCAGGGGCCCATACGCCTCTACCCGGCGGTTATGCCACCCCTGTTCTTTTGACCAGGTGGCCCCGGCCATGTGATCCGTGAACTCTTTGCCAAAGTTGAGGTGACGGAGAATCTCTGTGCGTTCGGCTTCTGGGCGAGGGGAAGCGCTAGGCGTCACAGTGAAGCCATGAACCGAGGAAGACACGTTCCCCTCCCTTCTGTAGCAAATCGTGCAATGAGTAAAGCTAGCCGCGAATACGTGCGGCAATCGCGTCGCCCACCTCAGTGGTGGAGCGTGCTTCGCTGCCCCTGGCCGCGGCGTCGTCCGCAACCGCCTGTTCCACCTTCTGGGCCAACTCCGCGTACCCGAGGAAGTCCAGCATCATTGCCACGGACAGCACCGTGGCGGACGGGTCCGCTTTTTGTTGGCCCGCGATGTCCGGAGCACTTCCGTGTACGGGTTCAAACATGCTGGGGCCCGTACGGTCAGGGTTCACGTTCCCAGACGCCGCAAGCCCGATGCCGCCGCTGATGGCCGCAGCCTGGTCCGTGAGGATGTCCCCAAACAGGTTGTCCGTCACGATCACGTCGAACCTGCTGGGGTCCGTGGTCATCACAATCGTGGCCGCATCAATGTGCAGGTAATCCCACGTCACGCCAGGGAACTCCGACGCCACTGCCTCCACGGTACGGCGCCACAGGTGCCCCGCATGCACCAACACGTTGTGCTTATGCACCAGCGTGACATGGCTGCGCTCACGTGTGGAAGCCACGTCAAAGGCATAGCGCACGACGCGCTCCACTCCGTGCCGAGTATTGACCGAGACCTCGGTGGCAATCTCGTGAGCAGTCCCCACCCGCAGGGCGCCGCCATTGCCGACGTACGGCCCTTCAGTGCCTTCTCGCACCACCACAAAGTCAATCTCGCCCGGCTCAGCTAAAGGCGATTTCTCCCCGGGGTAGAGGCGCGAGGGACGCAAGTTCACGTACTGGTCGAGCGCAAAGCGAAGCTTGAGCAACAGGCCGCGTTCGAGCACCCCCGACGGAACGCTGGGGTCACCAATGGCACCCAAGAGCACCACGTCATGACTGGCGATGGAGGCCAAGTCCTCGTCGGTCAGGGTGTCCCCGGTGGCATGCCAGCGCTTCGCACCCAGATCGAACTCCGTGGTCTCAAATTCGATGTCCGTGCCCTCTACGGCCGCGGTAAGGCATTTGAGCCCCTCTGCAACCACCTCGGGCCCGATGCCATCGCCGGCAACAACGGCAAGTCGATGTGTCGTCATAGAGCCCTAGCGTGCGGCAGAGCCGTCAACGTAGTCAGTGTCGGCAGGCTTGGTCCACGAGAACAGCTTGCGCAGTTCGCGCCCGGTGCCTTCGATGGGGTGCCCCTCACCCTTGGCGCGCAACTCCTGGAACTCTGTTGCGCCGCCGTCCTGGTCATCAATAAAGCGCTTGGCAAAAACTCCCGACTGGATGTCCGCAAGCACGGCCTCCATGTTCTTCTTGACATCAGGCGTGATGACTCGGGGGCCGGAGACGTAGTCGCCATATTCAGCCGTGTCTGACACACTCCACCGCTGCTTGGTGATGCCGCCCTCCCACATGAGGTCCACAATCAGCTTGAGTTCGTGCAAGACCTCAAAGTAGGCAATCTCGGGCTGATAGCCAGCCTCCGTGAGCACCTCAAAGCCGTACTGCACCAACTGCGACGTACCACCACACAGCACCGCCTGCTCACCGAACAGGTCCGTCTCTGTCTCTTCCGTGAAGGTGGTCTTGATGACTCCTGCGCGGGTGCCACCAATGGCCTTGGCATACGACTTAGCTGTGTCCCAGGCTGTTCCAGATTCGTCTTTCTCCACGGCGATAATGTCCGGGATTCCCCTGCCCGCCGCAAACTCACGGCGGACGGTGTGCCCGGGAGCCTTGGGGGCCACAAGAATCACGTCTACGCCAGCAGGCGGGGTGATGTACCCAAAGCGCACATTGAAGCCGTGCGCAAAGGCCAGCGTCTTGCCTGGCGTCAGGTGCGGCTCAATGGACTCTGCATAGATGGTGCGCTGAAACTGGTCCGGCGCAAGAATCATGATCACGTCAGCCCACTGGGCAGCCTCGTCCACCGGCAGCACGGTAAAGCCGTCGGCTTCTGCTTTGACGGCGCTCCGCGAACCTTCGCGCAATGCCACCCGCACATCTACCTCGGAATCACGCAGATTTTGCGCGTGAGCGTGGCCTTGAGAGCCATAGCCCACAATGGCAACTTTCTTGCCTTGAATGACTGCCAGGTCTGCGTCATTGTCGTAGTACATCTCTGCCATGAGAGTTCTCCTTGTTGTGGCGTGGTTGAAATCTAGTAGTGATTGGCGCTGGGCAACAGCAGTGGGCTAGTCGTCACCCTCCGTGCTGAGCGTGATGGAGGCTGCCCCGCGCCCCACCGCGACAGTTCCGGACTGCACAAGTTCCGTAATGGTGTGCCCTTCCAACGCGGCGCGCAGTGCGTCGAGTTTCTCCGGAGTCCCCACTGCCTCAATCACCAGCGAGTCAGCGGCGACATCCACTACCCGGGCGCGGAACAGGTCCACGATCTGAAGGATCTCAGCGCGTTCCTTTGCCGCGGCTTTCACCTTGAGAAGCAACAGTTCACGCTGCACAGAACGGTCCCGCTCCAACTCCACGATGGTGAGCACATGCACCAGTTTGTCGAGTTGTTTGGTGACCTGTTCGAGCGGATGATCCTCCACGTCCACCACCACGGTGATGCGGGAAATATCCGGGTGCTCGGTTGGCCCCACGGCAAGGGAATGAATGTTGAAGGCTCGGCGCGAAAACAGGCCTGCCACGCGCGCCAGTACTCCAGGCTTGTTGTCCACCAGAACGGACAGGGTGTGTTTACTCATCGCTTAGTCCTCCCGGTCAAACTGCGGGGCCACCCCGCGCGCGTATTGCACCTCGTCGTTAGAGACTCCAGCTGCGACCATCGGCCACACCATGGCGTCTCGTGACACCGTGAAGTCCACCACCACGGGTTTGTCGTTAATCTCCATGGCCTTCTCGATCGTGGCATCTACATCGCCGTCGGATTCGCAGCGAAGCCCCGCGCATCCCATGGACTCGGCGAGTGTCACAAAGTCCGGAATGCGAGCAGTGCCGTGGCCGGTGTGCAGGTCAGTGTTCGAGTAACGCTCGTTGTAGAACAGCGTCTGCCATTGACGCACCATGCCAAGAGACGAGTTATTAATCACTGCCACCTTGATGGGAATGTCGTTGATGGCGCAGGTAACGAGCTCCTGATTGGTCATCTGGAAGCATCCGTCACCGTCGATTGCCCACACAGTGCGGTCGGGTTCACCTACCTTGGCTCCCATCGCAGCCGGAACCGCGTAACCCATGGTGCCCAAGCCTCCGGAGTTGATCCACGACTTGGGGCGTTCATACGAGATGAACTGGCTGGCCCACATTTGGTGCTGCCCCACGCCTGCGGTGAATGTTGCTTCGGGGCCCGCGATTTCTCCCAAACGTTGAATCACGTGCTGCGGCGCGGACAAGCCATCCTCTGTGGGCGTGTATCCGCGCGGGTATGTTTCGCGCCAACCGTCAAGGGTTTTCCACCAGCCTTCGAGGTCTGGCTTGCCGTGCTGGCGATGTTCTTCTTTCAACGCCGGCACGAGTTGGGCGAGCACCTCATTGAGGTCTCCCACGATGGGTACGTCTGGCGTGCGGTTCTTGCCCACCTCGGCAGGGTCGATGTCCACGTGAATCACCTGTGCATGCGGCGCAAAAGAGTCCAGCTTGCCTGTCACACGGTCATCGAAACGGGTGCCGAGCGCGATCAGCAGGTCTGCCTTTTGCAATGCCGTCACTGCCGGCACGGTGCCGTGCATTCCCGGCATTCCCAGATGTTGCGGATGCGAATCCGGGAGCGCCCCGCGAGCCATAAGAGTGGTCACCACAGGAGCGCCCGACAGATCCACGAGGGTGCGCAGTGCATCCCAAGCCCGGCCACGGATCACTCCTCCCCCCACGTACAGCACTGGTTTGCGGGCAGTCGCCATAAGACGAGCGGCGTCCTGAATGCTCTGAGCGTCAACGCTTGTGTCAGGTGCATACCCACGGAGCTCAAGGTCTTGAGGCCACGAGAAGGTGGTGGTGGCCTGGAGCGCGCTTTTCGCGATATCCACGAGCACCGGGCCGGGCCTGCCGGTGGTGGCGATGTGGAACGCCTCCTGCACGGCTCGGGCGATTTGGGAGGGGTCTGTCACCAGTTCGTTGTGCTTGGTGATGGGCTGAGTGATCCCCACAATGTCTGCTTCTTGGAAGGCGTCTGTACCGATAAGCGCGGCACCTACCTGGCCTGTGATGGCCACCATGGGGATGGAGTCAATATTGGCGTCAGCGATGGGCGTCACAAGGTTGGTTGCTCCCGGGCCAGAGGTGGCGATGCATACCCCCGGCCGACCGGTGGCATGCGCGTAACCCGAGGCTGCGTGCCCTGCACCTTGTTCGTGGCGCACCAAAATGTGTCGCAACGTGGTGGAATCCATGAGCGGGTCGTATGCCGGCAAAATTGCGCCGCCTGGCAGCCCGAACACGTCTGTCGCGCCTGCGCATTCCAGGGCCGTGATGAGCGCCTGCGCCCCCGTCATCTCGGTGGGGGCAACGGTGACATCGGCTGGTGCCTGTGCCATGTGAACTCCTGTGTCTCGAATCTGGTGAGGCGGTGCGTGCGTCCGCCTCGCATGAAAAAACCCCTCGGTTCGTGCCAAGGGGATGCGCGCGGACGATATCCGTGGTGCCGGGGTTTAGCCCGCGCGCCTCGGTACTCGTACAAGCATCGTCTGCATGTCCATGACTCTAAGGCACAGGAGTGCCCTCGCGCCACTCTATCGACATAAATCTCGAATAGTGGATCACGATCTCACATTGCGAGACGCGCTCAAGGGGGAAGCGAAGGCCTTATCCGGTCAGGCTGAGCACAAACCCAGGCGCCACCGGGTCCATAATCTCGCCGTTAACAGAGCCGTCGTAGTCTCCTGCGCCACCGTCGGTGAGGGTAAGCGTGAGGGTGTTTCCGTCAATCACGGCGTCGAATTCGCCCCACTCGTCTTCTGCATTCGCTTTGAAGACGGTGGCAACCGGCGCGGGCAAGGTGAGGGTGACGGTTAAGGTGCCGCCTGGGGACGGAATACACAGTGAATACGTGGAAACCCCAAACGGTGCCACTACTCCTGCCGGCAACGGCGTGGCGTAGTCAGAAGCTGCATACCAGGCAATCCCTCCCGCGGCACAGGTGGAACCAGCGGCAACCCCCTCAATGTCTCCCGCGTCAGTGGGAATGGTGAAAGTGACGGGGGCCAGGTATTCCACCGCGCCAATATCGCAGGCAGCCCCTTCTGGGCGCAAAACTCCGCGGGCATCTTCCGAAACAGAACAAGAGGTGCCGGCTGCGTCAATCAACGGGCTTCCCGCGAGCGGGTCAAGGGTAGGCACGCGGCCACCGGAATATCCCAACTCGCCAAGCATCGGGTCTGCGCCAGCTGAACCCACGTCAGTCCCCGCATCCCAGGTGTCTGTGCAGGACCCTTCATCATCAAAGTTATGGCCCAGGCTATTGACAACCCCAGCGGAATAGCACGCATCTGTTCCGCCACCGCTGAACACGCTTCCTTCTGTATCGATGGCGTCATACCCAAACACGTGGTCAGTAAACGTGCCGCTGTTGTCCACAAAGGTAGAAAACGCGATGTTCACCTCACCGTTTGAGCTCACCAGCGCGCCTCCTCCCGGGGGAGAGCCAAGCAGATCGCCCGCCACATCTCCGACCACGTTGGATTCGCTGTTACCAACGAACGTGGAATTCTTCACGTCAATGCTGTCGCCCGCATGGATGGCGCCGCCGAAACTCTCTAACTCAAGGTCATACGCAGACACCCCGTTCGTGAACCCCACCGCGTTGTCTACAAAGGTAGAACGTTCAAACTCCCGGTCCGCCGTTCCCACAGGGATGTCAATAGCGCCCCCTCGCGCACTGATCACGGCGTTCTCGGCCGTGGTCTCATGAAGCGTGGCCCATGCTTCGTTGCGCTCAAAAAGTCCGTCGAACACAATGAGTGCGTCACCAGAACTGTGATAGACAGCGCCGCCCCAGGCACGGGCCTCTGCTTCATCAGTCTCCTCGGGGCCGGTAGCGTGAGCGGAGTTGTCAATAAATTTCACGCCGGAAAAGTCGAGGTCGTCACCGTTGTTGTTGATGGCCCCTCCAGAGGCGCGCACCAGAGCATACTCTGGTGCACCACTCGCGTTAGCGTCAGCGGAATTGCCTTCGAAGACGCCGGAAGACATGTCAATAGAAGAATCCCCTTGAAGATATATTCCCCCTCCCAGCGCGCCAGAGGTGACAGAGTATTCGTTGTCTTCTCCGTTCGCAGTCACGGCATTGTCCGTAAAAGTGACGGAGGCTAACTCCCACTCAGTATCGATACTGTGCAGCGCTCCACCGCGAGCAAACGCGTAAACATAATCTCCTTCGTCGCGGGTGGTCGCAGTGCTGGTGTTGGAGGTAAACACGGCGTCTTCGATGACCACATCTACGACGTCTCGAGCGGAGATGGCGCCACCGTTTGCTCGCGCGGCAATATTCCTAATCGCACTGCTCGCCTCTGAGGAAACCTCATTGCCCGTGAACTCAAGGTCCACCATTCCCATAAAATCGAGGTCTTCGAGGTAAAAGGCACCGCCATATGCGAACGCCTCCGCTTGGCCACTGTCAGCCTCAGCGGAAGCCTCGACGGAATTATTGCGAGCAGACACACCGCCGCCATCCAGTTCTTCGCCCTCAAACATCAGCGCACCACCTTTTGCTGCTGACACATAGGCGCCCGCCCCAGAAGTGCCTGGGGCAACCGCACGAGCGATAACTGCGTTGTCCAAAAACGTGGCACCAGAAGAAAGATAAGACAGGGATAGCACTGCGTCACGAACCCACACTGCACCACCGTAGGCCTCAACCTCTGCTGCCGAACTGGAGTCACCGTCTGTAGAGGAATAAGCATCAACCGAGTTCCCGGTGAACACCGCATAAATGGTGACGTCCTCCCCGTCTCCATCCACATACACCGCACCGCCACGCAGGATCACGCTACCTTCGTCTTCGACTGCGTTGGTGAGGATGCTGTCCCCATCAATACTGTTGTCTTCAAATTCAGAGTCTGTGATGTCTACGCGGCCTCCTGGGCCATCCACAATGTCGACTCCGCCTCCCACATGGAGCGCACCACCACCAGCACGTACATACGAATCCGTGTCTTCTACAATTGCCGCCACGGTAATAGTGTTCCCGGTGAACGTGGAACCCTCAATATCCGCGGCAATCTCGTCATCACCGTTTGAGTTGACGACAGCAACCGCACCACCGAAAGCGTTAATAGCGTCACCCGTACCGTCCTGGGTCACTGTGACAGAGTTGTTGCTGAAAATGGAATCGGTGATATGGAGCTCACCGACTACGAGAGACACTGCCCCGCCCTGAGCCCAAGCGTCACCCCCACCATTCTGGGTCACAGTAACAGCGTTGTTGCTGAACGTGGAATCAGTGATATGGAGATAAGTTTCCTGTGCAAAAATTGCCGCGCCCTCTCGAAACCCCTCCCCGGTGAGTTGGAAAGAGTCCACCGTGAGGTCCAGGATCTCTACCTTCAGGCCATCAGTCGACGCATATAAAAAGCGCACACCGGAACCATCAAAGCCCGTGCTGCCCGTGACCGTGTGGCCATTGCCATCAATGATCAAATCTTGGTCGCCATCGTAATA
>WTKG01000028.1 GCA_011524475.1 Demequinaceae bacterium | reverse complement strand
ACACGCCACAGTCGAAGCATGGATCGCTGACGACCCGGACCCAGACACTGCAGAGGAACTCCAGGCACTGCTGGATTCCTCGCGCACTGGTGCCACAGAGGCGACGCGCGAACTCGAGGATCGGTTTTCCGGCACTCTCCAGTTTGGTACCGCAGGCTTACGTGGAGCACTAGGAGGCGGCCCCCAACGCATGAATCGGGCGGTGGTGATGAGAGCAGCAAGTGGACTGGCTTCCTACATGCGTGACCAGATCGGCGATGCCGGGAAAGTTGTGATTGGGTACGACGCCCGCTTCAAATCTGCAGACTTTGCAGCGGACACCGCAGCCGTGATGACAGCAGCAGGGCACGAAGCCCTGCTCTTGCCGCGAGCGCTCCCCACGCCCGTACTTGCGTTTGCCATGCGACATCTCGGCGCAGATGCAGGTGTGATGGTGACTGCGTCCCACAACCCTCCTGGGGACAACGGCTACAAAGTGTATGTAGGCGGGCGCATCGTTCCCGGCGAAGCGGCAGGCGCGCAGATCACACCCCCGCACGACGCGGGAATCGCCGACGCGATCGCACAGGTAGAAAGCGTCGCCTCCGTGCCACGGGCGCGAGAGGGTTGGACGGTGCTCGACAACGCTGTGGTCGACGAATACGTCTCCCGCTGTGCAGCACTGCTGCCAGCGCCCACAGCCGCGGAGCGGGATGCGCGTGCGAACATCACCGTGGCTCTCACCCCCCTCCACGGAGTGGGAGCCGAAACCCTCGAAGCGGTGTTGCGTGCGGCAGGCTTCACGAACCTTCATACAGTTGCAGAACAGGCCGAACCTGACCCCCGCTTTCCTACCGTCGCCTTCCCCAACCCGGAAGAAGACGGCGCCATGGACCTGGTGCTTGCCCTCGCCGACAGTGTGCAGGCGGATGTCGTCATCGCAAATGACCCTGACGCTGACCGCTGTGCGGTCGCCACAAAAATAGAGGGCACATGGACGCCACTACACGGAGACCGAGTGGGAGCGCTGCTGGGCGAAGAGATGGCCCGCGCGGCACAACACTCAGGGACTATCGCCAATTCAATAGTGTCTTCTCAAATCCTTGGCGCAATCGCTGAACGCCACGGGCTCACCTTTGCCGCCACTCTCACCGGGTTTAAATGGATTGGCCGCGAAAAAGATTTGCTGTACGGCTATGAGGAAGCGCTTGGCTACTGCGTCAACCCTCAGATGGTGCGAGATAAAGACGGAATCTCAGCCGCCCTGGCCGTATGTGACTTAGTAGCCCGCCTCGCGACCGAGGGCCGCACTCTAGAGGACGCTCTTGAGGACCTCGATGCCACGTATGGAGTTTTTCACTCCAGCCAAGTCTCTGCCCGATATGACTCAGGTGCGCAGGCACAAGCGGCAGTGGCACGCGTCTTGCAGAACCCTCCCGCCACGCTTGCGGGAGTGCCCGTCATCGCCACCGACGACATGCAGCACGGGCTCCATGGGCTACCACCGACCTCAGGTATCCACATGAAGACGGCCAACGGAGCGCGCGTCATCATTCGCCCTAGTGGCACCGAACCAAAAGTGAAGGCTTACCTGGAAGTCATAGAACCCAGCGGCGATTCTGTAGCCGAGGCGCGCGAAAGGGCCCTTCTCGCCACCAGGGCCCTCGCACGTGACGTGCGTACCGTCCTTGGGCTCTAGGCCGTAGGGCCAGTCCAGCGTAGTCTGGCGTCAGTAATCAAAGGAGAACCAATGGCCACCGCAAAAATTCCAGAGGCTACCTCCACCTTGTTGGCACCTGCAGAACGAGCGTTGCAGGTCATTGGCGGTGACGTCTCGGACGCGAGCCTGCGGCAATACCTCGAAGGGCTATCCCCCGTTGATGCCGTGGGACTGCATGCGCGAGCAGCGTCTTTTCAGACTCGTTCCATCAAAGCCGCCTCCAAAAAAACAGCCCTCGATACGATCATCACGCTTACCGACCTGACCACTCTGGAGGGCGCTGATACCCGCGGAAAAGTGCGCTCTCTCGTCGCGAAAGCGATCACTCCCGATGCCGGGGACCCTAGTACTCCTACGGTTGCCGCCGTATGCGTATACGGAGACATGGTCCCTCACGTGCGCGAAGCCTTAGGGGCCCGCACGGACATCGCCATCGCGGCCGTGGCGACAGCCTTCCCCTCCGGACGAGCCTCGCTTGCCGTAAAGATCGCGGACACGAAGGACGCTGTCGCTGCCGGAGCAGACGAGATCGACATGGTGATTGATCGCGGTGCCTTCTTGTCAGGACGCTATGGAGAGGTCTTTGACCAGATCGTCGCCGTCAAAGAAGCATGCCGACGCGCTGACGGCACCTACGCCCACCTCAAGGTAATCCTGGAAACAGGAGAACTGAACACGTACGACAACGTGCGTAAGGCTTCATGGCTCGCGATTCTTGCCGGAGGAGACTTCATTAAAACCTCCACTGGAAAAGTGAGCCCCGCGGCGACCATGCCTGTCACGCTGACAATGCTGCACGTAGTACGTGACTGGAAACGTCTCACCGGAGAAAACATCGGAGTCAAACCAGCAGGGGGAATCCGTTCCTCAAAAGATGCCATCCGCTACCTTGTGATGGTGGCAGAGACGGTGGGCTCCACCTGGCTACACCCCCACCTGTTCCGTTTCGGGGCTTCCAGTTTGCTGAATGATGTGCTGCTACAACGACAAAAAATGACAACTGGCCGCTACAGCGGCTCTGCTTACGTCACGGAAGGGTAGCCAGATGCCAGACGCCCCGGAAGGCTTTCTCGACTACGCGCCAGCTCCAGAATCGACGTCTCTGCTGTCGCTCAAAGAACAGTATGGCCTTTTCATAAACGGTGACTTTGTCGAAGGCTCCGGGAGCCCCTTCGCCACTATTTCTCCGGCCACCGAGAAGACCATCACCCACGTGACGGAGGCAAGTGAAGGCGACGTGGATGCTGCCGTGCAGGCTGCGCGCGGCGCATTCGACACCACCTGGTCGCGGATGTCTGGCAGCGAGCGGGGAAAGTACCTGTTTCGGATTGCTCGGCTGATTCAAGAACGCGCACGGGAACTCGCAGTCGCGGAAACCCTAGACAACGGCAAGCCAATCAAAGAGAGCCGCGACGTCGATGTTCCGCTGGCTGCCGCGTGGTTCTTTTACTACGCAGGGTGGGCAGACAAACTGGAGTACGCCGGCGCGGGACCACAGGTACGGCCCCTGGGCGTGGCGGCACAAGTGATCCCCTGGAATTTTCCCCTGCTGATGCTTGCCTGGAAAATTGCGCCCGCCCTCGCGGCAGGCAACACCGTGGTGATCAAACCCGCAGAGACCACCCCTTTGTCTGCACTTCTCTTCGCGGAAATTCTGCAGCAAGCAGACCTGCCCCCAGGCGTGGTGAATATCATCACCGGTGCAGGTACCACGGGACGTTTTCTTGTCGAACACCCCGACGTCAACAAAGTGGCATTTACTGGCTCGACAGCCGTGGGACGCGAGATTGCCCGCGCCGTCGCGGGAACCGACAAGAAACTGACTCTGGAACTGGGCGGGAAGGCGGCAAATATCGTCTTCGACGATGCCCCACTAGAACAAGCAATCGAAGGGATAGTGGACGGCATCTTCTTCAACCAAGGGCATGTGTGTTGCGCTGGCTCGCGCCTGTTGGTGCAAGAAAACATTGAAGAAGAAGTGGTGTCTCGATTGAAGGAACGACTCTCCACACTGCGCCTGGGAGACCCATTGGACAAAAACACGGATATCGGCGCTGTGAATTCTGCAGCCCAACTGGAACGTATCCGCACGCTATCGCAGGCAGGCGAGGAGGAAGGCGCGGAACGATGGAGCGCACCTTGCACTATCCCCGACCAAGGGTTCTGGTGGGCCCCCACGGTCTTCACAGGTGTGGAGACAAGCCACCGCATTGCGCGTGAAGAAATCTTTGGCCCCGTGTTGAGCGTGATGTCCTTCCGCACTCCGGCGGAGGCTATCGCGAAAGCAAACAACACTCCCTATGGGCTGTCAGCGGGAATCTGGAGTGACAAAGGATCCAAGGTTCTCGCGGTCGCGGACAAACTGCACGCAGGTGTGATCTGGTCCAACACCTACAACCGTTTCGATCCAGCGTCTCCGTTTGGCGGATACAAAGAGTCTGGCTACGGTCGCGAAGGTGGCCGCCACGGCCTGCTCGCGTACCTGAGTACCGCAACCACCCGGAAGGGGCGCACCCGATGAGCCACGTATCTGTACCGAAGACGTACAAGCTCTACATTGGCGGCGCTTTCCCACGTAGCGAATCGGGACGGGTGTATCCGGTGAATGATTCCTCCGGTGAATTCGTCGCGCATGCCGCACAAGCCTCCCGCAAGGATGCCCGGGACGCCGTGGTCGCCGCACGCGCAGCCCTGTCAGGATGGTCTGGCACCACCAGCTACAACCGAGGTCAAGTGCTCTACCGGATCGCAGAATTACTTGAAGGACGGCGCGGACAATTCATTGACGAACTGCGTGCGACAGATGGATTGACTGCTGGAGCGGCCCGTACTCACGTCAACACGGCTATCGACACCTGGGTGTGGTACGCCGGGTGGGCAGACAAATACGCACAAGTGGCAGGCAATACAAACCCCGTCAGTGGGCCATATTTCAATATTTCCACCCCGGAACCCATGGGAGTGGTTGCCGCGATTGCACCGCAGGACGGCGGGCTACTCGGCCTCGTGGAAACCATCGCTCCCATCATTGTGAGTGGAAATACGGCAGTGGTAGTGGCAAGCGAGACTTCACCCTTTGCGGCGATAAGCCTGGGTGAAGTGATGGCTACGAGCGACGTGCCTGGTGGAGTGGTCAATGTGCTGACAGGGGTATCTACAGAGATCGCGCCGTGGCTTGCTGGGCACGCGGACGTGAATGGGCTGGATGTGTCAGAAGCCCAGCATTGCGATTGGGTCGAACTTCAGATCGCGGCTGCAGAAACATTGACGCGCGTGCTCAGCCCCACCCAGGGCATTGAGCCTCGCAGTCTTGAACGCCTCACGTTTTTCACCGAGACAAAGACGGTGTGGCACACCAAATCTCTTATCTGAGGCCCGCTGCGACCTGTACGCCATCGCTACTCCGAGGCATTGACCTGGCGGAAGCCGTCCACAACTGCATCTGCCAGAGCACTGCGCACATGGTGAGGCTGAAAGGCTGCCCACGCCGCCTCCAGCGTCGCCACCTCTAGGTCTGCCACAGTCCATCCTGCATGTTCCACAAGAAGAGACATTTCACGAGTCATCGACGTTCCGGACATGAGACGGTTGTCCGTGTTGATCGTGACCGCGAATCCGAGATCTCGAAGCACCGTAATCGGGTGACTAGCAATGTCAGTGGCAGCGCCTGTTTGAAGATTAGAGGACGGGCACAATTCCAGCGGAATGCGATTGTCACGCACGAAGGCTGCCACCCTGCCAAGACGCACATCGTCACTGTCGTGAAGGGCTGCTGACGCAGACCATTCCGCCAACCCATCGATGTCCTCCACGATCCGAAGCCCGTGGCCAATCCTGCGTGCGGCAGCCAATCCCACTGCCTCCGAAATGGATTCGACTCCCGCCGCCTCGCCCGCATGAACAGTGACAGGGATGTGCGCGTCACGCAACAGGGCAAAAGCATCGCGGTGGCGTGACGGTGGGAACCCATCCTCGGCTCCCGCGATATCGAACCCGACGCATCCGCGCCCGTAGTAATCACTCGTGAGTTGCGCTATCTCGGTGCTCCGGTCCGCATGCCGCATGGCCGTGAGCAGGGCCCCTACGCGAATGGTGATCCCTTCGCCGGCCACCTCGGCAACCCCCTCCTCGAGGCCACGCTGTACCGCCTCTACCACCTCTGTAAGGGACAGACCGCGCGAGAGATGCTGCTCTGGGGCGTATCGAAGTTCTGCATAGATCACGCCATCGTGAGCAAGGTCTATGACTGCTTCTCGCGCAACCCGCTCAAGCGCATCGACCGTTTGCATGCAGGCCACGGTGTGATCAAAGGTCTCTAGATACCGCTCGAGGCTTCCCGAATCTGCCGCATGGACAAACCATTCCCGAAGGGAGTCGGGGTCGGAAGCAGGCAATGTGTGCCCTACTTCAGCCGCAAGTTCGAGCATGGTGGCAGGGCGCAGGCCCCCGTCCAGATGGTCATGGAGGGCTACTTTAGGAAGCGCTCGTATTTTTTCCGTTGGGGCACTCATGACGACTCCTCCGCCACCACGTGATCAATTACGAGCGGTACGTCCGGGGCAGAGTCTCCATAGGCGATCGCTCCCTTTCCTCCACACGCCTCCGCAAGCGCCTCGTGCGCACGAGCAAAGCGAGTCTCGTCGTCCGCATGCATCGTCAACACTGGCTCACCTGCCCGCACACGGTCCCCCTGCTTAGCGTGAATCTCGATGCCCGCACCGTGGGCAATAACGTCGTCCAGACTCGCGCGGCCCGCACCAAGACGCCACGCGGCAATCCCCACTCCGAGGGCATCCATCTTTTCGATCACCCCGTCACGCGGGGCTGTTACCACCTGCTGATGAGGAGATACCGGAAGGTCAGCGTCAGGGTCCCCGCCTTGCGCACTCACCATGGCACGCCACACATCCATGGCAGCACCGCTGGCAAGCATCTCGGCGGGATCCACGTCCTCCACGCCTGTAAGCCGCAACATCTCCGCCACCAACGCGACAGTGAGTTCCACTATGTCTGCAGGGCCTCCACCCGCAAGAACCTCCACGGATTCGCGCACCTCCAGAGCATTGCCCACCATGTTTCCCAAAGGCGTAGACATGTCTGTCAAGAGAGCACTCGTGGCCACTCCAGCGTCTGTCCCAAGGTCCACCATGGTGCGAGCAAGCTCCCGTGCTTGTTCCAAGTTTTTCATGAAAGCGCCGGACCCAATCTTCACATCCAGCACCAATGCACTCGTTCCCTCCGCGATTTTTTTGGACATTATCGAGGAGGCAATAAGCGGGATAGATTCGACAGTTCCCGTGACATCACGCAAGGCATAGAGCACTCGATCAGCCGGGGCGAGATTTTCTCCTGCGGCGCACACCACGGCGCCGATCTCGTCAAGTTGGCTACGCATCTGTTCCGGAGTGCGATCTGCTTGCCAGCCTGCAATCGACTCGAATTTATCGAGGGTGCCTCCCGTAAATGCGAGACCTCGCCCCGACAGTTGGGGCACCGCAAGCCCACAGGCTGCGGCAAGAGGGGCAAGCGGCAAGGTGATTTTGTCCCCCACTCCTCCGGTGGAGTGTTTGTCGGCCGACGGGCGGTCTAGCGTACGGAAATCAAGTTGGTCACCAGTGTCGATCATCGCCTGAGTCCACTCGCCTATTTCGCGACGATTCATCCCCCGCAGCACAATCGCCATTGCCAGGGCACTCATTTGGTAGTCGGGGACAATCCCATCGGTGAATCCCTGAATCACCCACTGAATTTGCTCGGTAGAGAGGCTATGTCCATCACGTTTGGTCTGAATGATGTCTACCGCGTCGAACACGGGAGTGATGTGATCAGTCATGCGCCCTTTTTCCTTTTGAGATGATCCGGACCGAAGGCGTCCGGAAGTAACTGCGAGACCGGAACCGGGTCAGGTTCTGCGTCGACCCACAGATCGGCGCCACCATGTTCATAGAGCAGCTGCCGGCAACGCCCACAAGGCGTAAGCGGTGTTCCGTCGCTGTCCACCACAGACACCGCTACCAGACGCCCACCTCCGGTGACATGAAGCTGCGACACCAGTGCACATTCTGCACAGAGCGTGAGGCCATAACTTGCGTTCTCCACGTTGCATCCTTCCAGGATGCGCCCGTCGTCTGTGAGTGCCGCGGCCCCCACGGAGTAGGAGCTGTACGGCGCATAGGCTCGCGTGACAGCAGCGCGAGCTACGCTGCGCAACGAGTCCCAATCAATGCCCGTAGACATGCGTGTCTCCTGACTTTATTTCTTATAGGGCGTGCCCTCGGCCGCCGGGGGACGCGACCTCCCCACAATTCCTGCCACCGCAAAAATCGTGGCTAGGTACGGGGTCATGAGCACAAATTCTGGAGGAATGTCAGAGCCCATAATGCTGAGTTGTTGTTGGAACGCATCTGCGAGACCAAAAAGAAGGCCGGCAGCCAGTGCACCCTTGGGCGACCATCGGCCCAAGATCATTGCGGCCAGCGCGATGAAACCCTTACCTCCGGTCATTTCTTTTCCAAAGGCAAGCCCGGCCGCAACGGTAAAGAATGCCCCGCCAAGGCCCGCTATTGCTCCACCGATGATGACGTTGCGCACTCGGGTGACGTTGACGCGAATACCCACGGTGTCCGCGGCTTGCGGGTGTTCTCCCACCGACCGCATGCGAAGCCCCCACCGAGAACGGAACACCAGTACATGGAGCACCGCAACCGTCACCATCATGAGATACGTCAACAGGTTGTGGTCGAACAAAACGGGGCCAAGGATGGGGATCTGCGATAGCACCGGAATAGGGATGTCGGGAAGCGAAAGCGGCTGGTTGAGTGAACGGTTGTCGCTGAGAACAGAACTGAACAAAAAGCTCGTGAGCCCAATCACGAGCACGTTCAGCACAACCCCCACCACGATTTGATCCACCCAATAGCGCACGGCAAAGAGAGCCAATGCGGCCCCCACAAGAGCGCCGGCGATGGGTGCAGCAAGCAAGCCAATAAACGCGGCCCAGCCTTCTCCCGCACCAAAATTAGCGGCAATCGATGCCACCACTGCTGCCAAAAAAGCACCGAAGAGCAGCTGCCCTTCAATGGCAATATTGATGACTCCGGAACGCTCACAAATCACTCCTGCGAGAGAACCAAAAACGAGTGGAACAGACGCCGCAAAACCAAGGGCAAGCATGCTGGTCACGGCAACATCGGTAGTGTCACGGCCTGCCCCAGCCCAGCAGAACAACGCCAAGATGACCATCGCACTAAAGGCAAAAGGAAGCCATGATCCCAGACGCACCTGGCGTATCGT
>WTKG01000108.1 GCA_011524475.1 Demequinaceae bacterium | reverse complement strand
GTTCGATATTGTTGTGCACATGGCGTTACGGAAACAAAGAATCCCCAGTGGGGTTGTTGTTTCTTGCAGTGTCAGTGGTGGCGCGTAGCGTCGCAGGTGTATCACGACAACGGCACGGATGGAGAACCCGAAGATGAGTACACAGGATCGCGAAAAAGCGCTAGAAGCGGCGCTTGGGCACATTGACCGACAGTTCGGCAAAGGCTCAGTGATGCGCATGGGCGAACGCGAACAAGTGGCGGTGGATGTCATTCCCACCGGCGCTCTTGCGCTAGATGTGGCGCTAGGCATAGGCGGGCTTCCGCGTGGCCGCGTGGTGGAGGTCTATGGTCCGGAATCGAGCGGTAAAACAACGGTTGCTCTTCACGCGGTGGCGAGCGTGCAAGCAGAGGGGGGTGTGGCTGCCTTTATTGATGCGGAACACGCGTTGGATCCCGAATATGCCCGCAAGTTAGGCGTAGATGTGGATGCCTTGGTTGTCTCGCAACCAGATACAGGTGAGCAGGCGCTGGAGATTGCTGACATTTTGGTGCGTTCCGGAGGGGTGGACCTGATTGTGGTGGACTCCGTCGCGGCTCTTGTGCCTAAGGCGGAAATCGAAGGTGAAATGGGAGACAGCCACGTGGGCCTTCAGGCCAGACTTATGTCTCAGGCGCTACGGAAGATCACCGGCGCTTTGGCGGGTACGGGCACCACGGCGATCTTCATTAACCAACTACGTGAAAAAATCGGCGTGTTCTTCGGTTCTCCGGAAACCACCACGGGAGGAAAGGCGTTGAAGTTCTACTCGTCTGTTCGCCTCGATATCCGCAGAATCGAGACCCTTAAAGAGGCGGGAGACGCGGTAGGTAACCGCACTCGGGTCAAGGTAGTCAAAAACAAGATGGCGCCTCCCTTTAAACAGGCCGAATTCGACATTTTGTATGGAGTAGGAATCTCGAAAGAAGGCGGAATTATTGATCTTGGTGTCGAGCACGGCTTCATTAAGAAATCCGGCGCTTGGTACACCTACGAAGGCGACCAGTTGGGTCAGGGGAAAGAGAACGCCCGCAATTTCCTCAAGGACAACCCAGAAATTCGAGACGAAATCGAAGTCAAAATAAAGAAAGCCCTTGGTGTTGGAGTGTGGGCTCACTCTGACGGAGAGGATCCAGCTGTCGACGATGCCGCTGTAGAGCAAGTTGTTGCGGAAGCAGAGGCTGCAGTCGAGCAGGCTGCCACATAACCCACATTTGGTGTTGTGATGGTGAGCCACACTCGTGCTCGGCAGGGCTCCGCGCCCACTACCGCGGTGGACCCTGCCGAGCGCGCACGTGAACTTGCACTCCGCATACTTACTCACGCTCCTCGTACGAGCGAGGAACTGCGGACACGTTTGCGTGACAGAGGATGCGATGAGGCTGTTGTAGAAGAAGTCATTGTCCGTTTTGAAGATGTGGGTCTTCTCAACGATGCTGAAATTGCTCGTACCTTGGTCAATGCGCGACATCGCGAACGGGGATATTCGCGTCGCAGAATTCGTGACGAACTCGTCCGTAAAGGCATTCCTCATGAATACGTGGAGGACGGGCTGAGTCAGATTACTGACGAAGAAGAACGCGAGAGGGCTATGGAATTAGCTCGCGATGCCTGGAGAAAACTGGCGTCATGTGAAGCTGAGGTGCGGCGCCGAAGGGTCGTGGGCAGGCTTTCTCGCAAAGGATATTCTTCCTCCTTGGTGTATTCGGTGGTGGCGAAGATTAGTTCTTTCGAAGATTCCTAGGCGCCGTGATCATTCGTATTAATCGCGTACGATAATTCACCACTAGTTGTGTGTTCTCGAAAGCAAGGAGATGTGAGCGCCGGAGCTTTCCCGCCTGGGGATAGTGCTCTAGCCGTCTAATCATGGTCACCCCTCCCACATACGTAGTGAAAACCCTCGGATGTCAGATGAATGTGCATGACTCCGAGCGCATGTCAGGCTTACTTGAGCAGGCAGGCTACGTGGCGGCTCCAGGGGATGACGCAGACGTGATAGTCATCAATACCTGCGCAGTGCGCGAAAATGCCTCCAACCGTCTCTACGGCAACCTCGGAATGCTCGCACACGAAAAAAAGAAGCGCCCCGACATGCAAATTGCGGTCGGTGGATGCATGGCGCAGAAGGACCGAGGTGAAATAGTCGCGCGAGCCCCATGGGTTGACGTGGTTTTTGGTACTCACAACATTGACGTTCTGCCCACTCTGTTGGAACGGGCTCGCCATAACTCCGAAGCCCAAGTGGAAATCGAAGAGTCACTTAAAACGTTTCCCTCTACCTTGCCGCGTAAACGAGATTCCCACTCCTCTGGGTGGGTCTCTATTTCGGTGGGATGTAACAACACGTGCACTTTTTGCATTGTTCCGTCCCTACGCGGCAAGGAACGAGACCGGCGGCCAGGTGACATCCTCTCCGAAGTAGAGGCGCTTGTGTCGCAAGGTGCGGTAGAAGTGACGTTGCTTGGGCAGAACGTGAATTCCTATGGGGTGGAGTTTGGCGACCGGGGTGCTTTCGCAAAATTGCTTCGGGCGTGTGGGGACATTGCGGGGCTTGAACGGGTGCGTTTCACCTCCCCCCACCCGGCAGCCTTCACCGAAGATGTCATTGCCGCGATGGCGGAGACAGCGAATGTGATGCCGAGCCTGCACATGCCCTTACAGTCCGGTTCTGACAGCGTGCTGCGTGCTATGCGACGGTCATATCGTTCCGAAAAGTTCCTACGAATTTTGGATCAGGTGCGCGAAGCGATTCCTGATGCCGCCATCACCACCGACATTATTGTGGGTTTCCCTACCGAAACGGAAGAAGACTTCCGTGACACTCTTGCAGTAGTAGAGAAGTCGCGTTTCTCGAGCGCATTTACGTTCCAGTATTCCCCCCGGCCCGGTACTCCCGCACATGATTTAGAGCCGCTCTCTAAAGACATTGTTCAGGAGCGATTTGAAAGGCTCGTCGCACTCCAAGATGACATTGCGCGTCAAGAAAACAACGCATGTATCGGCAAAGATGTCGAACTTTTGGTATTAGAGAACCCTGGTCGTAAAGACTCCGCACATAATCGACTCTCTGGACGAGCACCGGACAACAGGCTTGTGCATTTTGATGTTCCGGCCACCTCTGGAGGAGAAGAGTTCACGTCACCCAGGCCCGGTGACATGGTGACGGTACGAGTCACTTCTGCCGCTTCTCATCACCTGGTTGCTGAGCCATCCGATGTGTGGAATGTGCGCAAAACTCCTGCCGGAGATGCATGGGATTCTTCCCGTGCCCATAGCCACGCACATTCGGATGCTTCGTGTGGTCCAGTCGGTACTGGTGACACGGCAGTGGCTCTGGGGATTCCTGTTCTTCGCAAGGAATCTCATTAGTGACGTGAGCGCTGGCCCCCCGTTAGTGGCTATTGTCGGCGCTACTGCTACGGGGAAATCTGCACTTGCGATTGATCTTGCCCGCACCATTGGAGCGGAAGTGATCAATGCGGATGCGATGCAGTTCTATCGGGGAATGGATATTGGTACCGCCAAGGTTCCGCTAGCGGAGCGCCACGGGGTCGTACACCACCAAATAGACACCTTGGATGTTCACCAAGATGCAACTGTTGCTCAATTTCATCGTGACGCCACAAAAGATATGGAAGACATCGTGAGTCGAGGTTCACGAACAGTGGTGGTAGGAGGTTCCGGGCTTTATATCCGGGCACTTTTGGACGGTTTTACGTTCGCGCCTACTGATCCTGAGGTGCGGTCAGCGCTTGAGAAACGAGCTCAAGACCATGGGCCTGGAGTATTGCATCGGGAACTTGCTGAAGTGGATCCAGTGGCGGCACAAAAGATTGATGCACGCAATACCAAGCGCATTGTTCGGGCGCTAGAAATCATTGCCCTGACGGGACGCTATACCTCTGCCTTGCCTGAACGCACCTACGCCCGCCCTACTGTGCAGATTGGTCTGCGCTTGTCGCGTGAGGTGTTGGTGCCTCGTATTGAGTCGCGAGTTACCCAGATGTGGCGCGCTGGTTTGGTGGAAGAAACGGAGCAGCTCGTTGCTCAGGGGATTCGTAGGGGTGTAACGGCTCAACGGGCAGTGGGATATGCCGAGACTTTGCGGTTCATAGACGGCGAAATCGACGAGGAAGAAACTCGCGCCCTGATCGTCCGGCACACCACACGGCTCGCACGCAAGCAGCGTTCGTGGTTCGGTGCAGATGACCGGGTCCAGTGGATTGATGCTCCACGAGATGAGGGCGATGTGGCGCGAGCAGTGCGTGATGTCTGCGCCCTGCTCGATAGTCTGGAGTCATGAACAACGCTCTGGCTTCCCTTGACGATATGGAGTTCATCAAGGGGCATGGCACAGAAAACGACTTTGTGTTGTTTTTTGACCCCGAGGGAGCACTGGTGCTTACGGAAGAAAACATTCAGGCTGTGTGCGATCGCCGTGCCGGGATCGGCGCAGATGGTGTCATACGGGCAGTTTTTCTGGGAAAGGCCGACGTGAGCCAAGACGTGGCCACAGGGGTGTCTGCTGATACGTGGTTTATGGATTATCGCAACGCTGACGGAAGCCTTGCGGAGATGTGCGGCAATGGGGCCCGGGTATTTGCTGCTTTTTTAGAACATCACACGGGCGTGGACCTTAGTGAAGGCTTGAAGATCGCGACCCGTGCGGGAGAACGAGTGATTCGTGCGCATGGAGGTGGCGATTATTCAGTGTCGATGGGGACCTCCACGATTACGTCGCACGCTACGTCCACGGTGTATGTGGAAGCGAGAGGCCTGGAAGGAAGACGTGAGGCGACATCGGCTTCAATAGGGAATTTTCACACCGTGGTACAAGTGAATTCAATTCATGAATTGGAAGCCTTGGATCTCTCGGTTGCTCCTCGCGTAACTCCTACACCAGAAGAAGAAACTAACGTGGAATTTATGGTGATCGAAGGCCCGGGACGAGTCCGCATGCGGGTGCATGAGCGGGGTGTGGGAGAGACGCGTTCATGCGGCACAGGAGCGTGCGCCGCCGCCATCGTGGCGGCGGAATATGAGCGTAAGGACTCCCCTCCGGAATGGGTAGTGGCGGTTCCCGGGGGGCAGGTGTCGGTCACCATCAGGGGAGACGAAACGGTGTTGAAGGGGCCAGCGCGGTTAGTCGCGGATGGCATCATTACTGCCAGCGCCCCAGAGTGATCGTTATTGCCGGGTAAACCGGAGCACTCGGTAACCCTTGGCCGTGGACTCCCGGGTCAGGGAACCCCACGGGTTTCCGTTCTCGTCTGTTTGTGCGGCAATCCATCGTGCGAGGGAATCTGCGCCTAGATTGCGTTGCACTACAAGTCGCGCACGACCTTCTGGTCGCAGACGTGGAAGCCACGCAGTGAGCAGCGCATGAAGGGCGTCCTTGCCGATTCGAATAGGAGGATGCGACCAGAGTTCGTCGATGGTGCGAGGAATCTCTGGTGCATCAGGCGCAGCTGGCACCACGTCTGCCAACGGATGCGAAGCAGAGATGACATGCGCATTTTTTGCGACAAGCGCACGCGCGTGGGCATTCACGTCAACCGCCCATACCCGTGCAGTGGGGTTGAGCATTCCCATGGACAAGGCAATTGGCCCCCATCCACAACCAAGATCGACACACTCGGGTCCGCGGGGGACGGGAGCGTTTTTTATAAGCGCGGCCGTACCTGGGTCTAGACGATGCGCAGAGAAGACTCCCTTGGCGGACGTGAGAGTGAAATCGTGCCCGACGAGCGGAACCGTGATGGAGTGAGTCTCTTCCAGAGGTTCTTCTCGGGGACTGAAATAGTGGTCGTTGCTCACCCGATGAGCGTAGCCGTGCCCGTCACATATCTCTGTCATCGGCCCATGGGAGACTAGAGGCCCATGGACCCTGAGACCCCACCCGAGATGCAGCCATCGAGCCCAGGCGTGCTGCCTGGTGAGGTACGCCACGACAGCGCTTCGGGAGTCACGCTGTCCCGTGAAGGTACGGCTGTGGCGGAGGGCCAAGAAGCCAGAACTGATTACGACGGCGATCAGAGCGAACGTGAAGAACGTGCTGCGCTCAGGCGTATTCCGAGCCTGCGAACAGAACTTGATGACGTCACCGAGGTGGAGTACCGCCAAGTGCGTCTGGAGCGCGTGGTGCTGATTGGTCAGCATTCGCGGGGGCAGGCAACGGCAGCGGAGGTATCTCTTCGCGAACTCGCCGCTTTGGCAGAAACTGCCGGTTCTCAGGTCCTTGAGGGAGTGCTCCAGGCCCGTCACAAGCCTGATCCGGCAACTTTTGTGGGCAGCGGTAAGGCTATGCAGATTTCCGCCATTGTTGCCGAGCATGGGGCAGATACAGTGATTGTCGATGCGGATCTTGCTCCCAGCCAACGCAGAGCGCTCGAAGATGTCGTGCGAGTCAAGGTGGTGGACCGTACGGCGCTGATCTTAGATATCTTTGCCCAGCACGCGAAGTCCAAAGAGGGCAAAGCTCAGGTGGAGTTAGCGCAACTTGAATACTTGTTGCCGCGTTTGCGTGGCTGGGGAGATTCCCTTTCGCGACAGGCGGGTGGACGTGCTGCTGGGGGAGTAGGCATTGGTGGTCGTGGCCCAGGAGAGACAAAAATCGAGTTAGACAGACGCCGGATCCGCACCCGGATGGCAACTCTGCGCAAACAGATACGGGCCATGTCCACTGCGCGCAAGACGCGTCGAAATTCACGCTTGTCGCTTCCCAACGTCGCCATTGTGGGATACACCAACGCTGGCAAATCCTCTGTGCTTAACCGCCTGACGGGAGCCGGCGTGCTGGTCGAAAACTCCCTGTTTGCCACGCTGGACCCCACTGTGCGGCGCGCGCGCACGCCGGACGGACGTGCGTTCACTATTGCTGACACGGTGGGTTTTGTGAGCGAGCTTCCCCATCAGTTAGTCGCAGCATTTGAGTCCACTTTAGAAGAAGCGATGCACGCGGACCTCATCCTCCATGTGGTGGATGCTTCTCATCCGGACCCCGAGGCCCAGATACGCGCGGTGAATGATGTTCTTTCAGACATCGAAGGTCTGAACGCCATCCCTACCCTCATTGTGCTCAATAAATGTGATCGCGCGAGCCCGGAAGCGATCATGGCGTTGCGTGCGCACCATTCGAATCTGGTGGAGATCTCTGCGCTTACAGGAGACGGTATTGAGGAACTGCGCCATGCCCTTGAGGAGGCACTGCCGGTGCCTGAGGTGCGGGTGGAGGTGACGGTTCCCTTTTCTCGGGGAGAGCTAGTCAGTCACGTGCATACCCATGGCAGAGTCTTGCAGGAGATTCATCGGGAAGAGGGCACATATCTTGTGGCAATGGTGGATGCACGCACTGCGCACCGTTTGCGAGAGGCGTCTGTGACGTGACCGAGGACGTAAGAGAGTTACTTGCACGCGTAGTGGCTGATATGGGTGGAGAAACTCGTGCGGGGCAGTCCGCTATGGCGGACAAGGTATCTCGTGCCCTTCACGACGATTCCTGTGCGTTAATTCAAGCAGGAACCGGGACGGGAAAATCATTGGGTTACCTTGTGCCAGCAGTGGCATATGCGGTGCAAAACAATGCCCGGGTTGTGTTGTCGACTGCGACCCTTGCGCTCCAGCGTCAAGTGATCACCGAAGACCTTCCGCGCGTAGTGGAGTCTCTCCATTCGAGTCTTGGCCACCGTCCACGCGTCGGTTTACTGAAAGGCCGCGCTCATTATGTGTGTCGCCACAAACTCGCCGGGGGCTACCCCAGTGAGGAAGAATCGGAATTGCCGGGAGTGGCAGAGCAAGCGGCGAGAGGCCCTCGCAGCGACCTGGGGCGTGAGGTGGCTCGCCTTCACGAATGGGCTCAGGACTCCGATACGGGAGATCGTGATGATCTGATTCCGGGGGTTTCTGACCGTGCGTGGAAAGGAGTATCTGTTTCGGGCGCCGAATGCCTCGGCGGCACGTGCCCTGTTATCAGTCAGTGTTTCGCTGAAAAAGCCCGAGAAGAAGCAAAAAGGGCTCACATCGTGGTGACGAATCACGCGATGCTTGGCATTCATGCGATTGGTCATGACGTGTTGGGCGAATACGACGCCGTCATAGTAGATGAAGCGCATGAACTGGTTTCTCGCATCACCACGGCAGCCACAGTGGAGTTAACGGTTCCAGGGGTGCAACGCACAGTGCGTCGGGCGCGAGCGTGCAATGTGGATACCGCCGCCCTTGACCAGGCTGTACGTGACTTCGACGACGCCCTTCTTCAGTGTGAAGTGGGGCGAATCGTGGGGCAACTCCCCGAAGAATTGGCTTCGCGTATAGAAGCGATACGCACGTGCGCGCGTGAAACTCTCTCTTTGATCGTGGAGCAAGACTCAGGAGAAGGGTCTCAGGGCACATTGGCGACCGCTGCCTTGGAAGAAGTGATCACTGTCGCTGACTACATTCTTGGCGCAAGCACAGGGGGTGTGGTGGTATGGCTCGCTCCCGAGGCTGGGGACTATGACTCCTCCATTCCTTACAGAGTTGTCGCGGCTCCACTTGATGTTGCGGGCCTCGTGCATGATCGTCTTCTCAGTCACACCTCTGCTGTGATGACATCGGCAACCTTGTCGCTGGGAGGTGGCTTTGATGTCATTTCACGCCAACTGGGAGTGGATCAAGCCGAAACATACGATGCTGGAACCCCGTTTGATTACGGGGCTCAGGGGATTCTGTATATCGCCGGACATTTGCCTCGTCCTACCACTGGTGGAATCTCAGGGGAAGCGCTGGCGGAGATGGAAGAACTCATTCGCGCAGCCGAAGGTAGAACCTTAGGGCTGTTTAGTTCTCATCGGGCAGCGCAAAGTGCCGTCGAATACATGCGCACACACCTTGACGTTCCAGTGCTCTACCAAAAAGATGACCAACTCCCGACCCTTGTCGCCCAGTTTCGAGAAGATCCGCATGCGTGCCTTTTTGGTTCGACTGCGCTATGGCAAGGAATTGACGTGCCCGGCTCCACACTGTCGCTGGTGGTGATAGATCGAATTCCTTTTCCTCGGCCAGACGATCCCATAGTGGCGGCGCGCACGGAGGCTGCGGATCGAAATGGGAATAACGGTTTCATGTCGGTGAGTGCGGCACATG
>WTKG01000189.1 GCA_011524475.1 Demequinaceae bacterium | reverse complement strand
GGGAATGACCTTTCTAGTGCCATGGAGATACTCGCCGGCCGCCTCGCAGACCAATGGCAGGTGGTGGTGTTAGCTGCGGGGACGGGAAGCGCCGAACGCATGCGTGAACAATGCGCGGATGCTGACGTGCCTGCTCGCGTGACTTCCAGTGTGAGTGCCGGATTCTCTGGCGTTATTGACATAGTGCCCGCTGTTGCTGGTGAGGGGTATGTCCATGAAGAACGTCGGTTACTCGTGCTTTCTGAACGTGACCTCACGGGTCGCCGCGCTTCGGTGGCGCGCCCTAAACAAGGTATTGCGGCCAAACGTCGAGGCCTCGTGGACCCGCTACAACTCAATCCCGGAGACATGGTGGTGCACGACCACCATGGCGTCGGCAGATTCGTGGAGCTTGCTTCGCGGACAGTGCGGGGGACGGAACGCGAATATTTGGTGATCGAATATGCACCCTCACGCAAGGGAGCGCCGGGGGATCGCTTGAGCGTCCCCACCGATCAACTCGATCAGGTGACCAAATACGCGGGCGGCGATCGCCCTTCCCTTCACAAAATGGGTGGTTCCGACTGGGCTAAAACCAAAGGTCGCGCGCGTAAAGCAGTCAAAGACATTGCTGCCGAGCTGATTCGTCTGTATAGCGCACGTCAGGCGACGAAGGGCCGTGAATGTGGGCCGGACACCCCCTGGCAACGAGAACTGGAAGAGTCCTTTCCTTTTGTCGAAACTCCGGATCAACTGATTTCCATCGACGAGGTCAAAGAGGATATGGAAGGCCGAGTTCCTATGGACCGGCTCATCGCTGGAGATGTAGGTTTTGGAAAAACAGAAATAGCTGTGCGGGCGGCTTTCAAGGCCATTCAAGATGGCGGACAGGTTGCGCTCCTATGCCCCACCACGCTGTTGGTTACCCAGCATCTCGACACGTTCAGAGATCGGTTCGCACAATTCCCCGTCAAAGTCGAAGCCTTGTCGCGATTCCAGACGACATCCGAAGCGCGAGCGGTAGAGGCAGGTTTGGCTGACGGGACTATTGACATGGTTATTGGAACGCACCGTTTGCTCACGGGGCAGGTGCACTTCAAAGACCTAGCCCTCCTGATTGTTGATGAAGAACAACGATTCGGGGTGGAACACAAAGAAACCCTCAAGGCGATGCGCACGAATGTAGATGTCTTGGCGATGTCCGCCACCCCTATTCCTCGGACTCTGGAGATGGGGGTGACGGGCATCCGCGACATGTCCACCCTCGCCACTCCCCCAGAGGAACGCCATCCTGTTCTCACCTATGTGGGGCCCCATGACAATGCCCAGATTGCGGCAGCCATTCGTCGCGAACTTTTACGTGACGGGCAGGTTTTTTACATCCACAACACCGTATCGAGCATTACTCGAGCTGCTGCGCGGATCGAAGAATTAGTTCCCGAAGCCCGCGTGGCAGTTGCACACGGCCAAATGAGCGAGTCTGCTCTCGAAGCCACCATTGCTGACTATTACGATCGCAAGATCGATGTGTTGGTATGCACCACCATTGTCGAAACTGGCCTCGATATCACAAACGCCAACACCCTGATTGTGGAACGTTCCGACGCTTTTGGGCTCAGCCAGTTGCATCAATTGCGTGGTCGTGTGGGCCGGGGGAGAGAGCGGGCTTACGCCTACTTCTTCTACCCTGCAGACCGCACCCTCAACGAGACGGCGCATGACCGACTTGCCACCATTGCCGCGCATTCCGAACTGGGTTCAGGCATGGCCGTTGCGATGAAAGATCTAGAAATTCGCGGGGCAGGGAACTTACTTGGAGGCGAGCAGAGCGGTCACATCGAAGGAGTAGGTTTTGATCTTTATGTGCGGATGGTGAGTGACGCTGTAGCGAAATTTCGCGGAGAAGAACCAGAGCGAGCGCCCGTCACTATCGAACTTCCTGTGGATGCACATATTCCAGTGGCGTACATCGATTCCGAACGACTCAGGCTCGAGGCGTACCGTACTCTCGCGGAGAGCACGGAGGCAGCGCAGATTGATGCCATTGCACGCGAGTGGGAAGACAGGTACGGACCCATTCCTCAGGAAGTAGAGGATTTGTTGGTCATCGCGCGTGTGCGCATAGATGTACGAAGCGCGGGCGTCGAAGATGTCGTCCATCAAGGCCGGATGGTCCGTTTCCACCCCGTGGAACTGGCCGAATCGGCTACCTTACGTATGCGAAGGCTGTACCCCGGAACAGTCGTGAAACCAGCAGTACGCCAGATGCTCGTTCCCGCTCCAGGCAACCTGTCTTCCTCACCAGAGGCGCTCTCCGCTCGCGAACTGGGGCAGTGGGTGCGTGGGGTGTTACGTGCCGCAGCTTTAGCCCCCATCGAACAAGCAGCAGCGGAGGCGTAGGATTCGGCCATGACTACAGGAGTTGCGCGCCTCGTGGAGGTAATGGACACGCTTCGTTCTTCTGACGGATGCGACTGGGACCAAGAACAAACGCACGAGTCCCTCACGAAGTACTTAGTAGAAGAGACCTTTGAACTCGTGGATGCCATTGAACATGGCAACCGTCCACACATACGTGAAGAGCTCGGGGACGTGCTTCTTCAAGTTGTTTTTCACGCCCGAATCGCACAGGAGCATCCCACTGACCCGTGGGATTTTGATGCAGTTGCCCAGCAATGCGCAGACAAACTGGTGGCCCGCCATCCCCACGTCTTTGGGGATGCGCAAGCTCCTGAAGGAGCCAAACGTCGCGCGCAGTGGGAGGACAACAAAGCTCAAGAAAAGAGCCGCGTATCAGTCATGGACGGTATTCCTGGTGCGCAACCTGCCCTTGCGAGGGCGCAAAAGGTGCTTGCGCGAGCCGCTCATGCCGGAGTGGCCTATCGAGCGCCTGCGGGCATAGGGATTGGACATGCGCTTCTTGAAGTAGTCGCACAGGCGGAGGCTCAGGGTCATGATGCGGAAACAGAACTGCGTCGGGTGACGCGTGATCTTGAGAGTGCGATCCGTGAAGCAGAGACGACGTTAGATTCTGCGCAAGTCGATCCCGTTCCATCTGACTAGACTGACCGCGTTATCTTTTTTGTGAGGAACCCACTAACCCAAGGAGAATCATGGCCAGCATTGAGGCTGTAGGAGCACGCGAGATTCTGGACTCGCGCGGAAACCCCACGGTAGAGGTGGAGGTTGCTCTTGAAGACGGTACCTTTGCTCGCGCTGCCGTTCCTTCCGGTGCGTCCACGGGAGCCTTCGAGGCCGTAGAACGTCGTGACGGAAACAAGAAACGCTACCTCGGTAAAGGTGTAGAGAAAGCTGTAGACGCAGTCATCGATGATGTTGCCCCTGCGGTGGTGGGCCTTGAGGCAAGCGATCAGCGCCTCATTGATCACACCATGATTGAGTTAGATGGAACTGACAACAAGGGCAAGATTGGCGCGAACGCCATCCTGGGAGTTTCTCTCGCGGTTGCCAAGGCTGCTGCTGACAGTGCCGACCTGGCTTTGTTCCGCTACGTAGGTGGCCCCAATGCTCACCTGCTCCCCGTTCCCATGATGAACATCCTTAATGGTGGTTCTCACGCAGACTCGAATGTAGACATCCAAGAGTTCATGATTGCGCCGGTGGGGGCCCCCACTTTCCGTGAATCTTTGCGGATGGGAGCTGAGGTGTACCACGCACTCAAGGCGGTCCTGAAAGAGCGTGGCTTGGCCACCGGTTTGGGTGACGAGGGAGGTTTTGCGCCTGACTTGTCGAGCAACCGAGAAGCCCTTGACCTGATTGTGGTCGCTATTGAAAAAGCGGGATATGCGCCCGGAGACGACATTGCGTTAGCGCTTGATGTCGCAGCAACTGAGTTCCATAAAGACGGCAAGTATCTGTGGGAAGGTGGCAAGAAGTCGGCTGCAGAGATGACGAAGTTCTACGAAGAGTTGGTAGCCGACTATCCGCTGGTGTCCATCGAAGACCCTCTCGATGAAGACGATTGGGAAGGGTGGGCAACGCTCACGGCTTCGGTAGGTGAGAAAACACAGATCGTTGGGGATGACCTGTTTGTCACCAACCCCACTCGTTTGCAGCGGGGAATAGACGAGAAGGCCGCGAATGCCCTGTTGGTGAAACTCAACCAGATTGGCACGCTTTCTGAAACGTCAGATGCGGTTGCCTTGGCGCAACGTGCAGGGTTCTTTGCGATGGTGTCCCATCGCTCAGGTGAGACAGAAGACACCACTATTGCCGACCTGTCGGTCGCGTACAACGCAGGGCAAATCAAGACGGGTGCTCCGGCTCGCGGCGAGCGCATTAACAAGTACAACCAGTTGTTGCGTATCGAAGAAGAGTTGGAAGACGCTGCTGTGTATGCGGGGAAGCAGGCTTTCCCTCGTATGAGCGCATAACTTCTTCCACTTTTGGACGCGCCGGGCTCGGCGCGTCCTCAGGTGCCCTCCTCGTTTGACAATGGGAGTTATGACTCGGAACGGACGTCCTCTGGCGCCCCATCGTGGCCCCCGCGGGGCAACAGGGACGCCTGCGAGAGGTGTGCGTAAGCCCCGGAAGGTGTCTCGGCAGGGACTCGACGAGGGCGTAAGCCAGGACAGTGACAGAGGGCGCGGGATGGCGTCTCTGACGGTGAAGTTTGTGGTGCTTGCCGTGTTGGTGGTACTTGCAGTCGCTGTGGTGCTTCCTAGTGTGCGCGCCTATGTGCGTCAACAGCAACAACTGGAGCAACTCCGTGCGGAGGTCGCGCAAGTAGAGCAGGAAGTAACTGATCTGCAAGCAGAACTCGCCAGATGGGACGACAACGCTTACGTGATTGCTCAAGCCCGGGAAAGACTTTCGTACGTTTTCCCAGGCGAACGTCCTTTCCGGGTTGTCGACCCTGAATTTGTTACCGGAGAGGCCCCGGTTGAAAACTCGATTACACGTACTACACCGGATGAGCAATCGGAGGCCTGGTACGTGACTGTGTGGGATTCCCTGTCAGGGGAAACTTTGCCGGACCCTGGTGCGCCGTGACGAGTTCTGAGGTTTCTGATCATGACCGTGCTGTCATCACGGAACAGATAGGGCGCGAACCCCGGGGGGTTGCGGCAATCGCGGCGCGATGTGTGTGTGGTAACCCCACGGTAGTCACAACTCTGCCCCGCCTCGACGATGGAACTCCCTTTCCCACTGTCTATTACATGACGCATCCGGGCGCGGTGGCGGCTGCTTCCACGCTCGAGTCACGCGGCGTGATGTATGACATGAGCGAACGCATTAAGGATGACCTCGCACTTGCCAGGCGTTACGGCGAGGCCCACCAGGCTTATTTGGCGGATCGCGCCCGTTTGGGAGACGTGCCAGAAATTGCAGGGATCTCTGCTGGAGGTATGCCTGACCGAGTGAAGTGTCTGCACGTTTTGGCCGCACACTCGTTAGCTTCTGGGCCTGGGGTTAACCCTTTGGGAGACGAAGCCCTTGCGATGATGAAAGAAATGTGGAGCCCGGAGCGTTGTGTGTGTCAGCCACTAGGAGATGACCGGCACTGAGGTGCGCCGGCGACACCCGCTACTGTGGCCCCTATGACCCGAGTTGCCGCCATCGATTGCGGCACCAATTCCATTCGCCTTCTCATCGCTGATGTTGATCACGTGGCTGGAGTTCTTACAGAGGTTTTCCGCACTATGACGGTAGTCCGTTTAGGTGAGGGGGTGGACCGCACGGGCACGTTTTCTGCTGAGGCTCTGGAGAGAACTTTTGTTGCAGTGGACGAATATGCCAACGCTTGTCGCGATTATCAGGTCGAGGCGATTCGCTTCGTGGCAACCTCAGCCACGAGAGATGTGGCCAATCGAGAAGTATTTATCGAGGGAGTGCGGCAGCGGCTGGGGATAGACCTTGAGGTGATTAGCGGCGTTGAGGAAGCGCAGTTGAGTTTTCGCGGCGCCACCCACTCCCTTGCAACGAAGCATCCCGGCCCTTACGTGGTGGTGGATCTGGGCGGAGGTTCTACCGAGATTGTGGTGGGGGATTCTGATGTCGTGGCGGCCTTCAGCATGGATGTGGGGTGTGTACGGATGACGGAGCGTCATTGCCGAAGCAACCCACCTACGGCTGCAGAAATGGCCTCGCTCACGTCGGATGTGCAGGCGGCGTTAGACGATGCGCTGGTACACGTTCCTGTGAGACAGGCGCGCACGCTGATCGGGTTGGCGGGATCCATCACTACGGTGACTGCACACACACTTGGTCTCCAGGAATATGACCCCGTTGCTATTCACCAGACAGAGACACCCATCGATGCCACTATGCAGGCGTGTGCGGAACTTGCCAGCATGACCCGCGCAGAACGCGCACAGCTTCCCTACATGCATCCGGGGAGGGTCGATGTTATCGGAGCGGGGGCGCTCGTCTGGGCGGAAGTCATCACCCGCATTCGTGATGAAGTTGCTACCACAGGCTACGAACTGCGCTCGGTTGTCACCAGCGAACACGACATTTTGGACGGAGTGGCGTGGTCAGCTGCGAATCCTGGCAGAATCGAGGGGCCCCCGTAGCCCAACCGGCAGAGGCAACCGACTTAAAATCGGTCCAGTGCGGGTTCGATCCCCGTCGGGGGCACTGTCGCGTAAAATAGATTGTGATCGAGAGAGGATCATCGTGGCTAACCCGGTATTTAGTAGAAATCAGCAATTCCATGGCAACGCTGAACTCAGCACTTCTGGGCTGGAGGAGCAGTACAACGCGCCTAGCGTGACCTTTGACGAACGTCTTCCTATGACGTACGAAGGCACCTTGACCCGTGCCGTTGGTTTCTTCTTGCTTGCTGTAGGTTCCGCGGCGGCAATAGGTTTATTTGCGCCCGGTCTCACCATGCCGCTGGGTCTTGTGAGTTTTGTACTGATGCTTGTAGTGGCTTTTCAGCGCTCGCCCCACCCAGGGCTTCTGGCTGCCACCATTGCTACGTTCGGCGGGCTTGCCGGTGGCCTCACGGTCATCCTTGAAAGCCAGTACCCGGGAATTGCGTTGCAGGCAGTTGCCGCAACGGCTTCCGTGTTCCTAGGAACGCTTGCCTTGTACCGCTTTGCTGGCGTGCGAGTCTCTGCTCGTGCTACCAAAGTACTGATGGTGGCGATGGTCGGATATGCCATCTTCTCCATTGTGAACTTTGCCATGATTTGGCTTGGCGGCATGGATGGGTTTGGCCTTCGCTCTCAAGAGATTCCTGGAACTTCGATCCCGTGGGGTGTCCCGATCGGTATTTTCGCGGTGCTTCTCGCAGCGTTCTTGCTGGTGACTGATTTTCAATTCATCGAAAACGGCGTCGAGCAGCGCATTCCTCAGAAAAACGAGTGGATCGCAGCGTATGGCCTGGTGTTTACGTTGGTGTGGCTCTACGTAGAGTTCTTGCGTCTGCTCGCCATTTTGCGTGGCAGATAGACACGCTCTCGCACGGCTTTTCTAGTACGCCGTTTGGCAGAACCCGTGGTTGCAGTATCCGCGCGGGTTCTTGTACAAGTACCCCTGGTGGTAGTCCTCGGCGAAGTAATACACTCCGTCTCCGGCGTCTGACGCGTCACGTATCTCTGTAGAAATCGTGCCGTAGCCGCCCTCTTTGAGGGCGTGTTGATACCGTTCGCGAGATGCTTCTGCCGCCGCGAGTTGCTCCGGGGTAGTGGTGAAAATCGCTGAACGGTATTGAGTGCCGATGTCCCCGCCTTGCTGAAACGGGGTGGTGGGGTCATGGTTCTCCCAAAAGACCCGGAACAACTCGTCTAGCGCGACTTTTGCGGGGTCGTAGACCACTTGGACAGTCTCGGTGTGGCCGGTGCGGGCAGTGCACGTTTCTTCGTAGGTGGGGTTTTTAGTCCATCCCCCCATGTAGCCGACGGATGTGGAATAGACGCCTTCCGTTTGCCAATAGAGGCGTTCCGCTCCCCAAAAACATCCCATCCCAAAGTAGATCACTTCGAGGTTTTCTGGCCAGGGACCGCGCAGAGGTGTGTCAAGCACCACGTGAGTCTCATGAATGCGTAGCGGTTGGTCACGACCGGGAAGCGCATCTTCTTTAGTAATCATCGTCTTTTTGCTGAAGCCCCACATAGTGTGTTCCTCTCGAACGGCGCATCAGAGATAACGCTAGGTCATACACGAATGTTCCGAGGCAGAAACCCACAGCCTGTTCCTTGCAGACGTGTGGGCAACGGCTAGGCTGGACGCATGACAAGGGGCAAGCCCGCAGACCGCACAGAGGCTCCAGAAGTGTTGCGGCACGTGCCCATCGCGCTTCGAGTCGCGGGGGCCTGGTCGTGGCGTCTCATTGTGGTGGGAATTGTGGCGTTTGCCTTGGGCTCCGCTTTTGCGGCCACGTCTGCAATCGTCATTCCGGTGCTCGTCGCACTCATTATTGCGGCACCGCTGAACCATGCTGTGACTGCAATGGCGCGGGTAGGGATTCCCCGAGGAGTGGGCGCCTTCGCCATGGTGGTCGCTTTATTTGTGTTCCTCCTGGGCCTGATATTTGCTGCAGGTTCCAGCATTGTGACCGGCCGTGATGAATTAGTGGTCAAGGTACGTAGCGGATTCGACCAACTGGTCGCCTGGCTGGCAGATGGCCCGCTTGGCCTTGAAACGACAGAGATCCAAAACTACGTGGATCGAGTCACGACTTTTGCCGTGGATAACGCTGGTGGAATTGCTTCCGGGGCATTGAGCATTTCTGGAACGGTCGGAGCCATCTCTGCCGGTGTGGTGGTGGCCGCGATTTCTCTGTTCTTCTTCTTGAAGGACGGTCGTGGAATGTGGCAGTGGATCATCCGCCTCCTACCTGCAAGTGTGCGTGACCGCATTGACGCAGCAGGTTCCGCGGGCATGAAGATGCTCGATGAATATACGCGGGCTCAGGTTTTGGTGGCCGCGATCGATGCCGTGGGTATCGGCATTGGCGCGTGGATCCTGGTGGGCCTGCAACTTGCGATTCCCCTTACTATTGCGGTTTTCTTGTTCTCCTTCCTGCCGCTCATCGGTGCAACGCTGTCACTTATTACCGCGGTCTTGGTGACACTCGTCGATGGGGGCTGGGTGCCAGCTCTCATCATGCTGGGAATTGCGATTACCGTGCAGTGGGTTGAAGGAAACATCCTGTATCCCTGGCTCTTTGGTAGGGCCGTGGAGTTACATCCGCTGGTTATTTTGCTGGCAGTCGGAGTGGGAACTGTGCTGGCGGGTATCCCAGGGGCACTTCTGGCGGTTCCGGTGGTGGGGTTTGTGTATCGCGCTATCGCGGTGGTGTCTCAGGGTGAGGACGACAGTCCCGCTCGGCCCAAACTTCCCGAAGTGGTCACGCAGTCCATTCCGCTCACTGCGCGGGGAAAACGGCGCAGGCGGGCTGCCCGGAACGCCCGGGAGCAAGGCAGAGTCTGACGCTATCCAGTAAACGGAGTGGCGTCGATAACTGTGACCT
>WTKG01000064.1 GCA_011524475.1 Demequinaceae bacterium | reverse complement strand
TTGTACGACGGCGTGATGCCCTGTTCCGTGGCTGCGGCAGCGGCATACATGGAGCGGTGTGCGGAGCGGCAGATAAACAACACGGGTGCGTCAGTGCCTGGTGTCACTCCGGCTTCTGCAAGCTGCGCAAAAAAGTGTGGGTTGAATTCGCCACGAGGGTAGGTCACAAACTCCACAAATATGGGTGCCCGACCCAGACTGCTGATGTCTGGCACTCCCACCATCTGCCATTCGCCTTCCGTGCGAATGTCTACCAATGTGGCTTCGGGATTTTCTTTCAGCATTTGCCAGGCTTCGCGAGGAGAGACGTCGCCTGCATACGCGTCCACAGTCAACCTCCTGCTACGGGTATCCCTATCGGGGCATCGGTTTGCCTCGTGTGACCTGTGGGCAACGTATGTCACACCACTCGTTGCTCAGTCTAGAGCTGGTGGAGAGAGGAGCGGGTGCTAGTCATTCGTTACGGAGCAGAGGGGTCTAGCACCCGTCCCATAAACAACACGGCTCCCGTGGATTCGTCGCGCACGAGGTACAGGAAAGGCTTGTCTGCCCGAATAGAAAGCGTGGGCTCGACGGGAACCGAGGTGAGTTCTACGCCTATAGCGGTGGCTCCCGCAGCTTCCGTCCCGCGCTCGTCCACGATGATTTTTGCGGCGTGGATCGCGGCATCTGCCTGCACGTCTGGTGCGATGCCGAGCAGGTCGGGGACCCCAAATATTCCCTGAATGCCCAGGTCGTTTTCGATCACGTCGCGCAGATTCATCGTGGCTTCACTGGTGAAGACAGGCATGGCAAAACTCAGCTCACGTTCCTCTAAGGAGGCATCGACCTGCGCAAGAAACTCGCCATCGAGCCTCGACTCGACGTCTGCGTATGCGCCCGTGTCCGGCACAATCACCAGCATCGACAGGTCAGATTCTGCATAAGGAATCTCGACAGCGGCCCACTTGTCACCCAGTGCGACCGGGGCCACCATGGTGGGGTGACGCATCATGTCCACGGTCACGGTGCTGGTGTCGAGCAGGGTGAAGTCTTCTTCACGAGTGTTTTTTTCTTCGAATGGAATCGCCCAATCCGCGAGCATGTACACGGTGTTGACGAGCACCATCACGCTGCTGTCATCTACGAATCCTGGGGGCAGTAGTTCCGGAATCAGCTCGTTCGTGCGATGTGCAACCCAGGTGTTGATTCTTTCCCGTGCGCGCTCCGGCTCGGCTTGCATCTCTAGTGCCTCGGCACCCGCTCCCCAGTACGTCGCAAGCGTCTCAGGGTAGGAAGCCTCGGCCACGAACGACTCTTCGTAGAACATGCGATTGGCGACACGCACGATCGGCTCTTGGGGTTGCCACTCCTCATCGGACAAATCTTCTCTTGCAGGCTCGGGCTCATGCTCAACCCCTTGGGTGAGCGAGTTGAAGCCGTGCCACCGCTCTTGACCCTCACCAGGGAATGGGTATAGCGCAACTAAGGCATCTGCCACGCTTCCCGTCGCCCCAGCATCGAGCATCCCGAAAGCGAGCCCGATGCTCAGCGGCGACAACACCACATCGTCGTTCGACGCTGATGTAGCGGCAGCAAACAATGCGAAGCCAGTGTCGTTAATGGCCGCAGCGAGAGGAACAGCCGTGGTGGGATCCGGTGCGGGACGTTGCACCACGGGATCTTGTGCGACGCCAGGGTCAGGCGCTCCAGCACACGCTCCCAGTGCAAGGCCAATACTGGCGCTGAGCGCGAATGCGCGGGTTATATGCGAAACGTTCATATCTCACAAACGCGTGGCGTCACTGATTCGTTGGGGCGGCCGGCACATTCTTCACATCACGAAGCCGCCGTGGAGGCCTTAGGCTCAAAGGATGTCTGCCCCTGCGCCCATCCGTCCTTCCGAAAGGTCATTCGCGCCTGACCTCGCGCGCGGCGCAATGTTGCTCTTCATTGCCATCGCGAACGTGCCGGGCTATTTCTATGGACGCACCTTCACAGACATTGGACTCATGGCAGATGCTTCTCTGCTGGATAGATGGGTAGAAGCCGCCGAATTGATTTTTATCACCGACAGATCGCGACCGATGTTTGCGGTGCTGTACGGCTTTGGAATTGCCATCATGGTCGACCGCGCCCTCAAGCGCTCCGTCCCTAAACGTCGCATTGCCGGGCTTCTCACCAAGCGTGGCCTCTGGCTCATCGTTTTTGGGGTCATCCATGCGGCCCTCTTATGGGAGGGCGACATTCTGGCGTCGTACGGCATCACGGGGCTGCTTGCGTTGACATTCGTGTTCCTACGCGACCGCTGGGTGATCGTGGCGGGAGCAGTCAGCATGGCCTGGCTCACGCTGGCCCTTGGCTTTATGGCCGCAAGGGGTGTGTACCTCAATGAAGATTGGGGGCAATTTATCTCCACCGGCACTATTCCTGGTCGTGACTACCTCACGACCATGGGAGACGGTATCTACACCTCCTTCCTACTGATGGGGTTATCTGTGGCAGGCCTGGCGTATGTGCCGTTGGTAGCAGTGGGCGTGATGATGCTTCGGCGTGGGTGGCTGGAAAATCCAGGGGCGCATGTGCGGGGATTACGGTGGACCGCTGGAGTCGGGATTAGTGTGGCTGCGGTGGCGGGGCTCCCCCTCGCGGTCATGACGTTTGGCTGGTGGGACCCCGGCCCTGGTGTCGCCTCTGCACTCCACGCCGTCACAATTCTTGCCGGCATGCTGGGAGGGTGCGGGTATGTGGCCTTGTTTGCACTGATTGCCCACTCCTGGCAAAGCAGACGTGCAGCTCGAGGCCTCGAAGGCCTTGGTGCTTTGAGTGTGTTCTCTCATGTGGGACAACGCTCTCTCACGAGTTACCTCGCCCAGTCCGTGATCTTTGCTCCCGTGTTATCCGCCTGGGGATTAGGGCTTGCTGACGGCATGGGCTATGGCGTCGGATTTGGCGTGGCCGTTCTGGGATGGGCCCTCACACTGGTGCTTGCGTGGCTTATGGCGCGGGCCGGAAATCGTGGCCCATTCGAAACTCTGCTGAGGCGCCTTATCTACGGACGGCGCCACTCTCGCACGTAACTTCTGCTCAACGCGGTTGTACACGGGTGAGACAGGTAGGTGTCACAGGTACGCTGGAGTCACCACACCAGGCACCGACTAGAAGGATGCGATGACCGCCTCTCCCGCCGCCCCAGAGGACGCCACCCTCGACACCGTTGACAAGGCTATTGCCAGCCCTACAGAGACCATGCCGTTCGCGGAACTAGGCCTCAAGCCAGACGAATACGCGCGCATTGTGGAACTGCTTGAGCGTCGCCCTACAGCCGCAGAACTCGCGATGTATTCGGTGATGTGGTCGGAGCACTGCAGTTATAAGTCCTCAAAGACGCACTTGCGCCAATTCGGTGACAAAACCACGGATGCCATGAAGGAATACCTCATGGTCGGGATGGGCGAAAACGCCGGTGTGGTGGATATCGGAGACGGCTGGGCAGTGACGTTCAAAATTGAATCTCACAACCACCCCAGTTTCGTGGAGCCGTATCAAGGTGCTGCGACCGGAGTGGGCGGAATTGTGCGTGACATTTTGGCGATGGGAGCCCGCCCTGTAGCAGGAATGGATGAACTGCGTTTTGGAGATATAGATCATCCCGACACGGCACGTGTGGTGCATGGCGTCGTGAGTGGTGTGGGTGGGTATGGAAACTCCCTTGGTCTTCCCAACATTGGTGGCGGCGCACAGTTCGATGCCAGTTATCAAGGCAATCCGCTTGTCAACGCGTTGTGTGTGGGAGTGATGCGCCATGAGGACATTCACCTCGCCAGCGCAGAAGGAGTGGGCAACAAAGTGGTCCTCTTTGGGGCCCGCACGGGTGGCGACGGAATTGGCGGCGCTTCCATCTTGGCCTCGGAGACTTTTGAGGATGGTGTGCCAGCCAAGCGCCCCTCGGTGCAGGTGGGCGACCCCTTCATGGAGAAAACGCTCATTGAGTGTTGTCTTGAACTATTTGCTGCAGATGTGGTGCAAGGAATCCAGGACTTGGGGGCTGCCGGAATTTCCTGTGCAACAAGCGAATTGGCGTCTAACGGTTCCGGTGGCATGCATGTGTGGCTCGATGACGTGCTGTTGCGCGACCCCACGTTGAATGCGGGCGAGATTCTTATGTCTGAGTCTCAAGAGCGCATGATGGCTGTGGTGACTCCCGACAAGCTCGATGAGTTTCTCGACATCACCCGTAAATGGGATATCGAGTCAGCCGTAGTCGGGGAGGTCAATGACTCGGGGCGTCTGACCATTGATCATCATGGTCAGCGAATCGTGGATGTGGATCCCCGCACAGTGGCACATGACGGCCCCGTCTATGACCGTCCTTTTGCCCGACCGCAGTGGATGGACACACTGCAGGCAGACAACGCTTCGTCACTACCGCTCCCCAGTGATGGAGAGGCTTTGCGCCAGACCTTGCTTGCTCTGCTGGGTTCGCCCAACATGTCGAGCCGGGCGTGGATTACAGACCAGTACGACCGCTACGTTCAAGGCAACACTGCGATGGCACGCCCCGACCTTGTAGGCGTGGTGCGCGTCGACGAAAGCAGTGGACGCGGTGTTGCGATTGCTACCCGCTCCCGTGGACGCTTGTCCCTGCTTGACCCCTATGAAGGAGCACGTCACGGTCTTGCTGCCGCGTATCGGGCAGTAGCGATTGCGGGTGCAGAACCGCGAGCGGTCACTGATGGCCTCAACTTTGGTAGCCCAGAAGACTCGGATGCCATGTGGCAACTGGTAGAGGCGATCCGCGGCCTTGCCGATGGCTGCCGTGAGTTGGGAATACCGGTCACTGGCGGCAATGTGAGTTTGTATAACGGCACGGGCGAACCGGGACGCATCGACTCTTCGATTCACCCCACCGCGATTGCGGGAGTGCTGGGTGTCTTTGATGATGTCTCCCGGGCAACCCCTAGCGGGTGGCGCGAAGAGGGTCAGGCGCTCTGGCTTCTGGGAACGTCGCAGGCCCATCTTGATGGTTCCCGATTTGCGGAACTTCATGGTCACTTGGGAGGCATCCCTGCTCAGCTGGATTTCGCCGCCGAACGCTTGATGGCAGAGGTGATGATTGCAGCGAGCCGAGACGGCCTCGTGGATGCTGCCCGCGATGTGTGTGAAGGAGGGCTGCTCATGGCCTTCGCGCAGGGAGCACTTCGCTACGGGGTGGGAGCCCGCCTTGTCATTGATGAGGTGTGCGAACGCGACGGCCTTAGCCCTGCACAGGCGTTGCTGTCAGAGACACCGGGCAGAGTTTTGTGTGCTGTGCCTCGCACTGAAGAGCAGCGTTTTCAAGACATGCTTGCGGCGAGAGGAGTCCCAGCCGCTCGGGTGGGTGTCACCGGCGGTGATGTCCTTGATGTGCAAGGGCACTTCCAGGTCACCTGTGACGATGCACGCGCAGCTTTTGAGGCACCTTTGCCGTCTCGCTTTGGCTCCTAGTGGCGCGCCGCCGTATTCCCCCACATGTCGGTCGCAGTGCTGTGCGTGCCGCCATACGCGAAAGCCCGAGTGCTGAGGATGTCGCGACGGCAGTCCGTTTCACGTTAGAAGAACTTGCTGCCGTTGCTCCGGGCAGAGCGTTAGAGGTACGGGTTCCGCCGCTGGGAGCCACTCAATGCATGGGTGGCGCTCATCATCGTCGCGGCACACCTCCCGCGGTGGTGGAGACGGATCCGCAGACCTGGCTTGCGCTTGTCACGGGAGATGTGAGATGGGAAGACGCTGTCGCCGCCGGTCGCATTCAGGCGAGCGGGGCACGGGCTGATCTTGGTTCTGTGATGCCGTTAGAAGGGATCACCTTTGAACCTCACTAAATCTGCTTCCGATTGCCGTCGTGCCCCTCACCGTGACGGTGGGAAGCGCCTACACTAGTGTCGTGAGCGCGGGCGAATCACGGCAGCCAGAGAAGGCACCGGAGAACCTCGACGCTATTTCTGTACCCGGAGTTTTGGTGCGCAGGCCGCGTCTTGTGCGGGTCATCACTACCGGAGTTCTCGGTGGCGCTGCGCTGGGAGTGCTGGCGGCGCTCGGGCTTCCCGGTGAAGGCGCGAACCATCGCACAGTGGTGGCGCTGTTACTTGCGTTGGGTTTTGGCGTCATCGGCGGTCTCGTTGCTGGTGCGATAGCCACGCGCCCCACGGCTTCGACCAATTCCGCCCGGGTGGGAGCGGTCATGGGATTCATGATGGCAATCGTGCTGGTTGCCGGGTTCATGATTGGCGAAGAGTTCTTCCGCAGTTACGAAGCGCTTCGCACATTCTTCAGTGATCCCATTTTGGTCATCATTGCGATGGCTGTGCTAGCGGGGCTTCCTTTCCTGGGTCAGGTAATAGGAGCAAGTTTTGATCGTGAACGGCCTGCCGGAATAGAAAAGAACGAGACCTCATGACGGCGCGTCCTAGACGTTCCATGTCACACATAGACGAATTCGCTCGGCCTCAAGACGAGTGTGGGGTCTTTGGTGTGTATGCGCCGGGGGAAGAGGTGGCAAAACTCGCCTATTTCGGTTTGTATGCCCTTCAGCACCGTGGCCAAGAAAGCGCCGGGATTGCCACCTCGAATGGTGATCAACTGTTGGTATTCAAAGATATGGGGCTTGTGTCTCAGGTGTTTGATGAAGACACGCTTGAATCTCTCCCTGGGCATATTGCCGTGGGCCACACCCGGTATTCCACTACCGGAGCAAGTGTGTGGGCAAATGCGCAACCCACACTTGGCCCCACTGCTCATGGGACGGTTGCTCTGGGGCATAACGGCAATCTCACCAACACCGATGTTTTGCTGCGCTTGCTTGCGGAGCGCACAGACGATTCTCAGCAGTGGAGTCCGGAGAGCGGGGCCACCACCGATACGGCTGTGGTGGCGGCTCTTCTTGGCACAGATACAGGCGAAAGCCTGGCAGAGACGGCCCTGGAGTTACTTCCCCAGATACGGGGAGCCTTCTCTTTCGTGTTTATGGACGAAAACACCCTCTATGCCGCACGAGACCCCCATGGGGTTCGACCACTCGTTCTCGGGTCTTTGGGTGACGGCTGGGTAGTGGCTTCGGAGAACCCGGCTTTGGACATTGTGGGCGCCACATTTGAACGTGAGATAGAGCCCGGCGAAATGATCACGATTGATGACACGGGTGTGCATTCGCATCGCTTTGCCCCTGCAACTCCTGCGGGATGCGTATTCGAGTATGTGTACCTTGCCCGCCCTGACACCACCATTGGTGGGCGGAGCGTCCACTCTGCGCGCGTGGCGATGGGACATCAACTGGCGCGAGAGCACCCAGCGGAAGCGGACCTGGTGGTTCCCGTTCCTGAGTCAGGAACTCCTGCCGCGGTGGGGTACGCACAACAGTCAGGGATTCCCTTTGCCCAGGGGCTCACCAAGAACGGATACGTGGGCCGCACCTTTATTCAGCCGTCCCAGTCTCAGCGTCAACTTGGTATCCGCCTCAAATTAAATCCGTTGCGCGAAGTGATCGCAGGCAAGCGCCTCGTGGTCGTCGATGACACGATTGTGCGTGGCAATACTCAACGTGCGATTGTGGCGATGCTGCGTGACGCAGGCGCCACAGAGGTACATGTGCGGATTTCTGCTCCGCCGGTGGAGTGGCCATGTTTCTACGGAATTGATTTCGCTACCCGAAGCGAACTTGCAGCCGTGAATCACACTCTTGAAGAACTCTGTGCGCAAATTGGTGCGGACTCGCTTGGGCACCTGTCCACCGAGGGCATGGTTGCGGCAACTGAGCAGCCACAGAAATCTCTATGCACCGCCTGCTTCACGGGCGACTACCCCATGGAAACACCTGTCCATGCACAGGACTTGCTTGCCGTGCAGGTGGCGGAAGGATGAGCCCGCAATTCACCTACGCGGATGCTGGAGTAGATACTGCGGCCGGCGATAAAGCAGTGGAACTCATGAAAGAAGCGGTGGCCCGCACCCACGGCCCAGAAATGCTCGGTGGAGTGGGGGCCTTTGCGGGACTTTTCGACGCCTCCGCCTTGAAGGATTACGAACGCCCCTTGCTGGCCTCGTCTACGGACGGAGTCGGCACCAAGATTGAGATCGCCAAAGCGATGGGGGTATGGGACACCATCGGCCAGGACTTGGTGGCCATGGTGGTCGACGACATTGTGGTGTGTGGCGCTCGTCCGTTAGTGATGACCGACTACATCGCCTGTGGACGCGTAGTTCCTGAGCGCATCGCAGACGTAGTCCGAGGTATAGCCGAGGGCTGTCAGATGGCGGGCACGGCACTCGCGGGCGGAGAGACGGCTGAACACCCCGGAGTGATGGGTGAAGACGATCTTGACGTGGCCGGGGCCGCTATTGGGGTAGTAGAGGCGTCTGAGTTGCGGGGGTCCGAGCGGGTGCACACGGGCGATGCGCTGGTGGGGATGGCGTCGTCTGGACTGCATTCCAATGGGTATTCCTTGGTGCGGGCGATTGTGTCTCATCAAGGCTGGGAACTCGATCGCCATCTCGATGACTGGGGCCGCTCTGTGGGAGAAGAGCTCTTGGAGCCCACCAGAATCTACGCGCAACTATGCCTTCGTGAAGAGGTGCTTGGCGGGGTGCGGGCCTATTCGCATGTGACCGGCGGAGGTTTAGCAGCAAACCTCGCCAGAGTGCTTCCGGCTGGCATTGCCGCGACGGTGCGCCGTGATGCCTGGGAGCTTCCCGCAGTTTTTGCCACCATGCAGCGTGCGGGTGATGTGCCGTGGAACGATCTTGAATCCACCCTGAACATGGGAGTGGGCATGGTGGCGGTTGTGGACCCTCGGCAGATGGACGCGGTTATTGCGGCCTGTGAGTCAGCAGGTGTGGAGGCATGGCACATTGGAGACGTCCACGAAGATGACGGCCGTTCCACGTCAGAGGATGTGGTGCGGGGAGCGAAAGGCGTTCATGCCGGCGCGGTCTACCTCGCCGGTGACTACCAGTTCTAATTCCGACTGATTGCTTCTGCGCGAAGTAGGCGTGGACTACTTTTCGTCTTCGGTCTCGTCCGTTGCCCACCGGTCGTAATAGTCGTCCGTCTCTGTGCTCTGCTCAGATGGCGAATCCTGCGCGGGTGTCACGAGTTCTCGCTCTAAAGCGCTGATGTCTTGTGTGTGTGACGCGTACTTTAACTTGCGTGCGATCTTTGCGTCTTTGGCTTTTTGACGGCCCCGCCCCATGTCGCTGTCCCTCCTGAGGGACGCGTAGCGCGGCCCCTGTTAAGAATCCACGTAGGAACCATACAACGCGTCATGGGTATCGGGCCAATTCGTCCACACATGTGGAGCCAGGAATTCGCATGAAGGCCAAATCGGAAATTTTTCACAAAACCGCGTCATATCTACTCATCGCCTCCCTCTCATGCCGTGTGAGCAACTGAAATAGTTGCGCGAAAAGAGAAGGATGATCGCCATGGCACAACATCTGGCAGAGCCAGAGAAACTGCTGACCCCAAGCGAGGTGGCGGCTATTTTTCGGGTGGATCCGAAGACCGTGACGCGTTGGGCAAAGGTAGGGAAACTCTCATCTATTCGCACCCTCGGAGGCCACCGTCGGTTCCGGGAGTCTGAAGTCCAGGACCTGTTAGCTGAAGCCGAACAGCGTCGCGTCAGTTAATTCTTTAGTTTTCTTGGGGGGTGTGGGCGCGCGTGATGCGCTGCCTATGTGATTCCCGGGCTTTGCTGTGGGGCGCCGTGGGCATACGCTGAGGGAATGCTCACGGCGCTCACCCTTATCGCAACATCTGTTGTCACGCGTTTTGGCGAGATCAGTGTGTTCG
>WTKG01000110.1 GCA_011524475.1 Demequinaceae bacterium | reverse complement strand
GTGTAAAGCTTGGCTGCTGAGGCTCTCCCTCGCGCGCATGCCGGGTGAAGTGGTCAGACGCATCTGCGCGAGCACTCCACTCTTCTCCTCTCAGCGCTGCGATGACCGCTTCGGGTCCAGGTCTCTTCGATGGTTCCGGGTCAAGCGCGGCCGCAAGCGCGTCTGCTCCCACAATGTCAGGGATATCCATCTCGCCGTCGATCGTGCGGCGGATTGCCCCCTTGCCCGCGCCAAAAGGACTCTGGCCGGCCGCGGCATAGGCCACCACCGCTGCCCAGGCCCAATAGTCTGCTGCTTCGTCGGGTTCATGACCATCAATGACCTCAGGTGCCACGTAGCCCACAGTGCCACTCACCAGCCCGGTGCGGGTGAGGCGGTCCCCTCCCACTTCTTGAGCAAGACCAAAATCAATAAGGACAGGGCCCGTAGGCGTCATCATCACGTTGGACGGAGTGACGTCACGGTGCACTACTCCGATCTGATGCACTGCCGCAAGCGCATCGTTCAGCACCTCGGCAAAAGTGGCCAATTCTTCTTCCTGAAGAGGCCCCTCCTCGGCAATCGATTGAGTCAGAGTGGGGCCCTCGACGAATTGATACACCACATACTTTTCGGCCCCCGAAAATTCAGCATCGAGCACCACCGGGACCGCGGGGTGACGCAACGCCTTGAGCGCTTCCATTTCACGGCGAAGCCGGGTCACTGCAGCAGTGTCATGCGGGTCGTCGATGAGTTTCAACGCACCGATGTTTCCGTGCGGATCTTCTACTCGATAGACCTTGCCGGAACCCCCAACCCCGAGCGCACCCACCACTCGATAGCGACCAATCGTCGCTCCTGGCTCACGCGGTGCGCTACTCATAGTTATGCACGTTACCGCGAGCGAGGTCACACATGCGTCTCACCTGCACGGGCAGCGGCGGCAACGTGAAGCGCAATTCCTGCGGCGACGGAGGCATTCAGTGACTCAGCACCAGAAGCGAGCGAGATGGACACCACTTCGTCACATGTTTCTGTAGTGAGGCGCGCCATCCCCTTGCCTTCCGAACCCACGACGATGGCTACTGGCCCATCGAGCAGAACCGTGTCCGAAATACTGGTGTCCGCCTGTGCCGCCAAGCCCACTACAAAAATCCCTGCATTTTTCAACTGGTCGAGCGCCCGCACCAGGTTGGTGACACGCGCCACGGGAAGCCGGGCAAGCGCTCCGGCAGACGTGCGCCACGCAGCGGCAGTCACCGCTGCCGCACGGCGTTCCGGTATCAACAGCCCGGTGGCACCCAAGGCAAGAGCTGATCGCGCAATCGCCCCCAAATTTCCGGGGTCTTGGATACCGTCCAACACCACAATGAGCGGAGTTCCGGGAATCCCCACTAACTCGGCAATATCGACATACGGGAAGGGGGCGACAGCAAGAACGATTCCTTGATGCGGATGAGACGTTGCCGCATCAAGATCTGCCTTCGGAACCTCGTGAATGGGGATGCCCGCATCGTGAGCACGGGTAACAGCCTCGGACACGCGATCATCCGTGTCTATATGTGTAAATACGTACAAGGCCTCTGCGCGCACCTCCGCGCGAAGGGCCTCCGTGACAGCATTACGCCCCACCACAAGTTCACCGCTGGAAGCCAAAGGGGAGCCGGTAGCGGCACCTCCCGCGCGAGCGGCACGGGCACGTTGAGCACTCTTGGCGCGCTTGTGCTCGGGATGGTAGGGGCGGTCTTCAGCCTTCGGGGTGGGGCCTTTGCCCGCAAGTGCCTTGCGTCCCTGACCGCCGGAACCACGAGTCGCACCCTTCTTGCTACCGGGTTTTCGCACTGCGCCTTTGCGCTTGGAGTTACCTGCCACGTTACGCCTCCGACGCAAGTGACCAGGTCTGGCCGTCAGCCCCGTCTTTGACTGCGATGCCGGCGGCGGCAAGTTCGTCGCGGATCTCGTCCGCTCGCTCCCAATCCTTAGCGTCGCGGGCAGCTGCCCGCGCGTCAAGCATGGGCTGCACCACGGCCTCCAGTGCTGTGCGGTACTGGGAATCACCAGCGTCTCCGTGCGAAGCCCACAGCGGGTCCAGGGGGTCAAGGCCTAATACGTCAAGCATCGCGCGCACCTGGGCAAGGCGAGTACGCACAGTCTTGTCATCACCCTCAGTGATGGCCGCATTCCCTTCCCGAATAGCGTCATGGACATGCGCCAACGCCCGGGGAACAGCAAGGTCATCATTCATGGCTTCCACAAACTCTGAAGGAAGCTCTACAGCCTCGAGGCTCTCCGCAGCAGGTCCCCCCACATGTGAGAAAGCCCGTCGGACAAAACCGTCAATACGTCCCCAGGTTGCCTCTGCGTCCACGAGGGTTGCCTCTGAATACTCAATCATGGAGCGATAGTGGACCCCGGCGAGCGCAAGCCGCACAGCCGGGGCAGAATGCTGAGCTAGCACATTGCTGACCGCCATCGTGTTGCCCAGCGACTTGGACATTTTTTCGCCCGCCTGAGTCACCCAGGCGCTATGCATCCACAGTTTCGCAAACGGATACCCAGCAGCGTGTGATTGCGCCTGTTCGTTCTCGTGATGAGGGAAGCGCAAATCAAGGCCTCCCCCGTGAATGTCAAAGGTTTCCCCTAGATACTTTTGCGCCATAGCCGAGCATTCGATGTGCCAGCCCGGTCGCCCTCGCCCCCACGGGGTGTTCCACAGCGCTGTCGCGGGATCCGAATTTTTTGCCGCCTTCCACAACGCAAAGTCACGGGGATCACGCCTGGTGCCCACGGAGTCATTATCGGATTCCATGTCCTCAAGAGCCTGGTTGGTCAGCGCTCCATAACGATCAAAAGAACGCACATCAAAATAAACAGAACCTTCGGATTCATACGCGTGACCCGCGCTTACTAATTCGGAAATGAGTTCCACAATTTCGGGAATGTGGCCCGTGGCGCGTGGGACGCGCGCAGGGGACAGCACGCCCAAGGCGCTGTAGGCGTCCGTAAATTCACGTTCATGTATCTGCGCAAGCTCCCACCACTCGATTCCCTGTGCGGCTGCGCGTTCAAAAATCGTGTCACCTACGTCTGTGACGTTACGCACCAACGTGACTTTCCACCCACTCCGGGCCAGCCAGCGGTGGAGCACATCAAATGCAATCGCAGACCTCATGTGGCCAATGTGCGGGGAGCCTTGCACCGTAGCTCCGCACACATAGATGCCCACATGCCCGTCACGGACAGGAACAAAATCCTCCACCGCGCGGGTAGCGGTGTTAAACAGACGTACAGTCACGTAGTCAGGCTACCGGCGTGACTAGTGCCGTGGCGAACGCCGCGACACCTTCATTTCGTCCGGTAAACCCCATCCCATCGCTGGTGGTAGCACTCACGGACACGGGTGCGCCTACACAATCAGACATTGCTTGCTCGGCTTCACGCCGACGGGGAGACATGACCGGGCGATTCCCCACCACCACAATGGCGACGTTTCCGATCTCGAAACCCGCCTCGCGCACGATTCTGCAGGTCTCCGTCAACAACTGCGCACCCGAGGCTCCTTCCCATTCCGGACGGTCGGTCCCAAAGTGTGTCCCCACGTCTCCGAGCCCAGCTGCGCTGAACAAGGCGTCACATGCCGCATGTGCCGCGACATCAGCATCCGAATGGCCTTCCAGCGATAATTCTTCGGGCCATTCCAGTAAGGCAAGATGTAAACCGTGGGTAGTGCCCCACCGGTGAGAATCGAAGCCTATGCCTGTGCGAGACGTCATGATGTCTCCGCAATATGAGTAGCGAGTGCTAAGTCAGCCGCAGTCGTGATTTTCATGCCGTGTGGGTGCCCCTCCGTTGCCATGACTGTAAACCCTGCTTCCCGTGCCAACGAAGCATCGTCTGTGGCTTCCCAGCCGTTCTGCTGCGCCTGGGCATGCGAATCCGTCAGCACATCCCAGCGAAACACTTGAGGAGTCTGTACCGCCCGAAAAGAATCACGATCGACACCTGCCCCCATCACTCCGTCCGCGTCAGGGACAGCCACGAGCGTATCCACGAGCGGGAGCACCGGAACTGCACCGTCTGCACCTGCGTCCACAGCAGCGAGCGCAAGGCGCATGGTGACCACTGGCTGAAAAGCCCGGGCAGCATCATGCACAAGCACCACTTCCGGGTGTGCACTGCGGGAGTCCAGTGCATGTATTCCTGCGTACACACTGCGCTGACGAGTCTCACCGCCCGTCACTACCAGCACCTCGGTTGTGCGGGCATGCGCAAGGCCTCCCACAACCTCCGCGAAGGCGTCTTCATGCCCCGCGGGGGCAGTCACCACCACTACGTCAGCAACATCACAGACGTTGTCGAGTGCCCAGGCAACAAGAGGACGGCCCGCAACATGCACCAGGGCCTTAGGCTGATTTTTCCCGAGGCGCACACCCGCGCCAGCGGCCGTGAGCACGGCCGCAATTGTCACGAGGCGAGAACTTCGTCCAGGCGTGTCTCTGCGGCCTCTTCGGAAGACTTCTCCGCAAGAGCAAGTTCAGACACCAAAATTTGACGCGCTTTACTCAGCATCCGCTTTTCGCCAGCACTCAGACCTTTGTCGGAGTCACGACGCGTGAGGTCACGCACCACCTCTGCTACCCGGATCACGTCACCGGACGCCAGTTTCTCGACATTTGCCTTATAACGGCGAGACCAGTTGGTGGGCTCTTCAATGTAGGGCTCACGTAGAACAGAAAAAACCTCTTGGAGGCCTTTTTTATCTACCACGTCACGCACACCCACCAAGTCCACATTCTCTGCGGGAACCTTGATAGTGAGATCACCCTGGGTGACCTTGAGTGTGAGATACGTTTTCTCCACACCCTTTACCGTCACGGGTGTGATCTCGAGAATCTCGGCCGCACCGTGATGCGGATAGACAACGGTCTCTCCTACTGCAAAGTTCATGGGTGACGGTCTCCTTCGCTAAGAAGCCAATTTTACCATCGGGATGAAGGCCCGATTTTCGTCGCAGCAAAGGGCAAGAAAACGAAAAGTGCTTACCCAAATCTTCCGGAGATGTAGTCCTCCGTGCGCTTATCGGAAGGATCGATGAAGATGTGTGAAGTGGCGCCAAATTCCACCAACCGGCCAGTGCGGTCCCCTGAATCTTCATCGATAGAAACTGTAAAGAAGGCCGTGCGGTCAGACACCCGCGCAGCCTGTTGCATGTTGTGGGTCACGATGATGATGGAGTAGTTCTCCCGGAGTTCAATCATGAGCTCCTCAATGCGTAGGGTCGCCACCGGGTCAAGGGCAGAGCATGGTTCGTCCATCAACAGCACATCCGGATTGGTAGCAATAGCCCGCGCAATGCAAAGCCGCTGTTGCTGGCCTCCTGACAATCCAATCGCGCTGTTCTTCAGTTTGTCTTTCACCTCGTCCCACAGGGCTGCCCGACGCAAGGTCTGTTCCACGTGGTCGTCCATGTTGTCGACCTTCATGTCGGTGACCCTGGGGCCATAAGCAATGTTGTCGTAGATTGATTTGGGAAACGGGTTAGGTTTTTGAAAGACCATTCCGATGTGGCGACGCACTTGGATGGGGTCAATTTTCTCGGAGTACAAGTCTGCGCCGTGGTAGTGCACAGAGCCTGACACGCGTGCAGTGGGAATCAGATCATTCATGCGGTTGAGCGAGCGCAACACCGTAGATTTACCGCATCCGGAAGGGCCAATCAAAGCAGTGATCTCATTCTTACCGAAATCGAGATTGACATCCTCTACCGCCTGAAAATCGCCGTACGAGACACTTAAATCCTCCGTGCGAATGATCGGCACCAAAGGAGTGCTCTGATCTACCTTGCCTGCGTCTGCAGAACGGTCTACCCGTACCATCGCGGGATCCTGCTCCTTGGCAGATGATCCTTTTTTCTTGGGGGTCACGCGCGTGCTCCTTGCATCTCAGGTGTCCTTAGTCAATCGTGCCCGAATCCAGATTGCCACCGAGTTCATGGCAAGCAGCAGCACCAACAACACGATTGCTCCGGCGGCAGCCAGGATACGGAACTCGTCTTGCGGTCGGGCGGCCCACTGGAAAATCTGTACAGGTATTGCCGAATACGCCCCCTCAAAGGGACTCTCGGGGGTAAAGAGCACAAAGGTGGTGGCGCCTACCAAAAGCAACGGCGCCGTCTCGCCGATGGCCCGTGACATCGCAAGGATCGTTCCCGTAATGATTCCAGGCGTGGCGGCGGGAAGCACGTTGTGACGAATGGTTTGCCATCTGGTGGCACCCAGTCCGTACGAAGCCTGGCGTATCAAGGGAGGAACCGCGCGGATAGCTTCACGCGAAGCAATAATCACGGTGGGGAGCACCATCATCGCCAAAGTAAGCGAACCAGCAAACGCAACAAAACCAAGATTCAGCCAGCCACGCACCACAAAAGCGAGGCCCAAGATTCCAAACACAATGGACGGGACAGCGGCCAGGTTTTGAATGTTGACCTCGACGAGGCGGTTGTACCAGCGCGTGCGGTCCGCGTATTCCTCGAGATAAATTGCGGCGCTCACTCCAATCGGGACAACTGTCACGAGCACGCCGAGCATCACATAGATGGTGCCCACAATCGCCGGGGCGAAACCTGCGGTATCTAAAAAGATCGAAGAAGGGTTATTGACAAACAGGTTCCAGTCAAGGCGATCCCACCCGCGCCAAATAACGTAGGCGATGAGGGAGCCCAGCATCCCCACCGCGACGATGATGGACAACAACAGCACCGCCCGAAAAAGTTCGCCTTTAATGTCCACACCGCTCTTGTACAACTTCTGGGTGGTTGCTTTCGCGGCATCGACTGCCATCGTGGTGCGCTTGGAAGTGGCCATTATTCGTATGCCTCACGGAACTTGTTGACCAACCGGATGCTTATCAAGTTGATGATCAAGGTAATGACAAAAAGCAAAGCGCCCACCGCAAAAACCGTGAAGTATGCGGTAGATCCAGTGGAGATGTCTCCCGTAGAGGTACGCCCGATGTAGGCAGTCATAGTGAGCACGGGATCATTCGGCCACAGCGACAAAGACGCCACCGCGCCTGCGGCCATGAGCACCACCATCGTCTCGCCTACGGCGCGGGAAAGACCCAACACAAAGCCCGCCATAATTCCAGACAGGGCGCTGGGAACCACCACCTTGGTGGCCACCTGCATGCGGGTAGAGCCCAAACCATAGGCAGCTTCGCGAAGGCCGCGGGGAATGGCCGCCATGGCATCTTGCGCGACGGATGCCACCGTGGGGATGATCATGATCCCTAAGACCAGACCTGCGGCGAGAACAAACTGGAAACCAGGTGTCTCCCCGAATTTGCCGGGGATGGACTCCGGCCAAAAACGCTGAAGCAACGGGCCTACGAAGAACACCGCAAAGAGGCCATAGACCACCGTCGGTACGCCTTCCAACACTTCAAGAACAGGTTTGAGGATTTTGCGCGCACGGGTGGAGGCATATTCGTTCATGTAAAGCGCTGCCGCCAACCCTGCGGGAAGCGCGATCACGCAGGAGTAGAGCACGATTGCCAGCGTTCCCGTGACCAAGCGCAACACTCCGAACCCGTCTGGTTTGAAGTTCGGCGCCCATGGTTCCGTGGAGAAGAAGCGGGTGACGGATACCTCTTGGAAAAATTGGATGGTGGGCCCGATGAGGGCCAACACGATGCCTGCAGTAATAACCACCGCCACCAGCGCCGCGAGAAACATCCATGCTGCGATGACTCGCTCGCCCCATCGCGCTTCTGTGCGGTGCAAAGAAGCGGCAATGGCGTTGTCACTCTCAACTGTGGTCATGGCTACGTCCGTTACCTCCAGGTCTGAATGTACTGCACACGAACGGCCACTCAGTCGGACCTGAGCCCGACTGAGTGGCCCACGTGAGTATTAGCCGTCGATCAGCGAATTGAGACGCTCAAGAGCCTCAGCTTCTTGATCCTCGTTGAGCGGGATGAAACCAGCAAGTTCTGCGATTTCCGCCTGGTTGTTGATGTAGTACTCGAGGAAGGCCAGCACCTGCGGCTTCTCCAAAGCTACATCGGACGGGTACACGAACAACTGACGTCCGAGCGGACTGTACTCACCCGTGAGCACGGTCTCCAGGCTCGGTGCCACGCAGTCACCGTTGTCATTCACGATTTCGATTGCCTTGATCTGGCCACCCGCTTCGTTCACGAAAGACAGAGGAATGAAGGCAGTCGCACCAGTGGCGCCGGATACTCCAAGAATCGCCGCGCTGTCGTCTTCGCCGATGTCGTTGTAGTCGGAACGAATCGCACCGGAATCGCCATTGACTTCGTCGGTGAAGAAGTCGAACGTGCCCGAGTCAGAGCCGGGGCCAAAGAGTGCAATGGGCTCGTCCGGGAATCCGTCCCGCACATCCGCCCACGAGTCCACGGGACTGTCAGGACGCCACATGGAGGAGACCTCTTCTACCGTGAGGCACTGTGCCCACGTGTTCTCAGGGTTCACCACCACCGCAAGGCCGTCGTTGGCGAGCCCCAGCTGCACAAAGCCAATTCCTGCATCGGCGCACCGCTGCGCCTCTTCGTCTTTGATGGGACGAGATGCTTCCGAGATGTCGGTTTCACCGTTGCAGAACTTCTCAAAACCCCCGCCGGTGCCGGAGACTCCTACCGAGATCCGTACGTCTGGCTGAACTGCGGCAAAGAGTTCTACTGCGACCTCCGTGAGGGGTGCAACTGTGGAGGAACCATCAATAACAACGGCTCCAGAAAGTGCGTCTCCCGAGGGAGTTTCATCCGTCGCTCCCGAACTACACGCGGCAAGAACCAGCATGGTGCTGGTACCCGCAGCGACAAGCCCCGAGCGAGTGAACTTGGTGTGCGTCATGACAACCTTTCTTCAAGGCGAGCCACGCCCGCCTCTACGTATGTGTGTGCCGAACCTCGGCAATTCGCACGCTAGCAACGCCGGGTAAACAATGAGTGAACGTCTCGTGAAAAACATTGAATACATGTGCGCCAGCACTGTGGGCCGATTTATTGCGAGGCGCCAGCATCCCGTTCTGGCGACTCAAACACGTATCCCACTCCCCGAATCGTGCGGATGAATTGTGGGATTGCCGGGGTCGGTTCAATCTTGGAACGCAACCTCTTGATATGCACGTCAAGCGTCTTGGTGCCGCCGTAATAATCCTCTCCCCACACGCGGGAGATGAGGCTTTCTCGGGTTCTCACGCGACCAGGTGATTCCATGAGGGTGTACAGCAAGGCGCATTCCTTGGGAGGAAGCGAGACTTCCATTTCCTCACGAGTCAAAATAAGTCGCTGAGGGTCCAGGGTGAAACCTCGCACGCTCAGCACATCTGCATCGTCGAAGGATTCCTCCGGAACGGGGGCAGAACGACGAAGCACCGCCTTGACTCTCGCGAGCAGTTCTCGGCCAGAAAAAGGTTTGGCGATGTAGTCATCCGCCCCTAATTCGAGGCCGGCGATCTTGCTGTCCTCATCTCCCCTCGCGGTCACCATGATGACGGCAGGTGAGGAGTTCTTCGTGACCCTCCTGAACACTTCAAAACCGGATACTCGGGGCAGCATGAGATCTAAAATGATGAGGTCCGGGTCAAACCGCGCAATGTCTTTGACGGCATCCGCACCGTTGGCAGCCACGGCAACGTCGTAACCATTTTTTTCCAGCAAGTAGCGGATCGTTTCTCGATACGCCTCTTCGTCTTCCACTACAAAAATACGTTCAGCCATCGGGGGTAGCCTCAGCATCGGCATGCTCCACGAGTACCGGGAGCGACATTGTGAAAGTGGACCCCACGCCTGGTTGCGACCAGACGGAAACCGCACCGGCATGTTCGTTCACCACGTGCTTAACTA
>WTKG01000154.1 GCA_011524475.1 Demequinaceae bacterium | reverse complement strand
ATCTATGCGGGTGCGCCCACCGCTTTGCTGGTGGTGGCGGCAGTGGGCACGCTCACGTTGGTGATGGGTGCCGTGATAGGTATGGCAAAGGACGACATCAAAAAAGCTCTTGCTGCTTCGACTATGTCTCAGATCGGATACATGATGCTTGCCGCCGGTCTTGGCCCGGCAGGGTATGCGTATGCGATCTTCCACCTTGTCACCCACGGTTTCTTCAAGGCAGGAATGTTCTTGGGAGCAGGCTCAGTGATGCACGGCATGAATAACCAGGTAGACGTGCGAGGTTTCGGTGGGTTGTCTCGTGTCATGAAAATCACGTGGGTCACGTTCGGCCTTGGGTGGTTGGCGATTTTGGGAGTTCCGCCATTCTCAGGTTTCTGGTCCAAAGACAAAATCATCGAGACTGCTTTCGTAGGCGAAGGGTGGCAGCCGTGGGTATTCGGCACCTCTGCTCTGATCGCAGCAGGAATCACTGCTTATTACATGTCGCGGTTGTTCTTTATGACTTTCCACGGCAGCAAGCGCTGGGATCCAGACCAGAAGCCTCACGAAAGCCCTGCTCTCATGACATGGCCGATGATTGTGCTGTCCGTTGGTTCTGTCGCACTGGGCTATGTACTTGTTGCGGGGGACACATTTACGACATGGCTGAAGCCGGTAGTGGGGTATTCCTCAGATCACGATCCAGTGCTCTCGGTGCCCGTGATTATTGGTCTTACGCTCACTCTTGTGGTGATAGGAGTGGCGATTGCGTATCTGCAGTACCTCCGCCGTGATGTTCCTCGCGAGGCTCCCGTGGGATCCTTTGTGACAGTCGCAGCGCGTAATGACCTGTTCCAAGACGCTGTTGCTGATGTCACAGTTGTCCGTCCCACCGCGGCAGCAGCGACCGGGGTGGTGGAGACAGATCGTGCGCTCGTCAGGGGTTCCATAGACGGCATCGCCCGGTCATTCGTGGCAGCGGGAGCCTTGTTGTCGCGATTCCAGGATGGGCGAGCGCGTAGTTACATCGCATCCATCTTGCTCGGGACGCTCCTGGTGCTCGGCATTGTGGTCTGGGGGGTTGTATAGATGTTTCCGTTCTTGACAGCTCTCATTCTGCTCCCCGCAGTGGGCGCACTCGCACTGATGGTGCTGCCTCGCACGTGGCGCGCCCGATCCCGTCACTTTGCTCTCGCCTTCGCGGTCGCGGAGTTTGTGCTCGCCGCAGTGATGGTCTCCCAGTTCGACGCCACTCGTGCGGGTACGCATCAATTTGCTGAGGTGTATCCCTGGATCCCGCAGATAGGTACCAGCTGGGCTCTCGGTATTGATGGAATTGCGCTGCTCATGATTGTGCTGGCAGTGACCCTCACTCCGCTGGCGATGCTTGCCGCATGGAAAGAGGACGCCGACCCAAGCCGCCAGATGCGTTACTTCGCTTTGATATTGGTTCTTCAGGCGTTCATGGTGGGGATTTTTGCTGCCCGGGATGTCTTCTTGTTCTACGTGCTCTTTGAAGCAATGCTCGTGCCGCTCTACTTCTTGATCGGTACCTTTGGAGGCGCTCGCCGCCGCCAGGCCGCGGTGTCGTTCTTGCTCTATGGGCTTGCAGGTGGCTTGATCATGCTTGTGGCGGTGATCGCCCTGTATTTCTATGGGGGAGGGGGGCCGGAGGCTTTCCTCACTGCCAACCTCGTGGGTCTTGATATTCCGGTGGTTCCTGAGCGACTCATGTTCATTGGTTTCTTTATCGCGTTTGCTATCAAGGCACCGATGGTTCCGCTACACACCTGGCTTCCTGATGTAGCGGAACAGGCTCGCCCTGGCACCACCGCTCTGTTGGTGGCTGTTTTGGACAAGGTGGGCACATTTGGGATGCTTACTTTGGCCATTGCACTATTTCCCAACGCCGCCGCATGGGCCGCGCCAGTGATCATTCCCCTCGCTGTCGTGAGCGTGATCTATGGCGCTCTTGCCGCCATCGGGCAAACCCACATGATGCGACTCGTCGCCTTCACCTCGGTTTCTCACTTCGGAATTATGGTTCTGGGAATTTTCGTTTTCACCCAGACGGCGGTAGAAGGAGCGGCCTTCTATATGTTTAACCATGGCCTGTCTACTGGAGCGCTCTTCTTACTTGTGGGCTTCCTGGTGTCCCGTCGAGGGAGCGCGCTCATTTCAGACTTTGGGGGGCTTCAAAAGGTCACTCCCGTCTTTGCTGGGTTGTTTTTGATCGTGGGCCTATCTGCCCTTGCCCTCCCCGGACTTTCCCCGTTTGTGTCAGAGATCATGGTGCTTGTGGGAGGCTTCGAAGTTGCCCGCGTTGCCGTGATAGTAGCCACCGCGGGTGTGGTGCTTGCGGCGGTCTATGTGTTGTGGGCGTATCAACGAGTTTTCCACGGAGCAACCAATCCAGAACTCGACGGTACTCCTGACCTTTCGCTCCGTGAACGGTTGGTGGTTGCACCTTTGATTGGCGTGATGTTAGTGCTGGGTTTTGTGCCTGCGAGCGCTATTGACCTCGTACGCGAGCCTGCCGCCACCGTGGTTTCTTATGTTGCGGAGAGGGAACGATGACCCCCGACATTCAGTGGCTGTACTTGCTGCCGCTGCTCGTGACTTTTGGGGCGGGAGTAGTGGGGATATTGGTGGAGTCTTTTGTCCGCCATCACGAGAACCGCCGAGGTATCCAGATCGCGCTTACCGTTGCAGCGATCCTGGGGGCTCTTGCGAGTGTCGTGGGCTTATGGATCACGCTGGGATCTGACTCGTCAGTTTCGATTGATGGCAGCACCATTGCGCTCGATTCGCACTCTCTACTGTGGCAAGGCTTGATTGCCCTGTTTGCCTTGATGTCCATAGGCGTCTTTACGGCCCGGACGAGTGGCGAAGACGCTTTTGTGCCGTTGGCTGCCAGCACCCCAGGATCCTCAGACGAGGCCCTCGCTTCCCGTCGCGGCATGCTCCAGACCGAGGTCTACCCACTGATGTTGTTTGCTGTGGGCGGCATGATGATGTTCACCATGGTGCAAGATATCTTTGCGCTGTTCGTGGTGCTGGAAGTCTTTTCTCTTCCGCTCTACCTGTTGGTGGGCCTGGCGCGCAGACGCAGGTTGCTCTCTCAAGAAGCAGCCCTTAAATACTTCCTCACCGGAGCTTTTGCCTCAGCCGTGTACCTCTTTGGTGCAGCTCTCGTGTTTGGTTTTGCCGGGGCAAGTTCGTACCAGGCCATTGCATCGGCACTCGCCTCTGGTGCCCCGTCTCAAGAACTTGTGGTGCTCGGTTCTGCGCTCATGCTGGTGGGCTTGCTTTTCAAACTGGGAGCCGCGCCGTTCCACGCGTGGACACCAGATGCATATCAAGGTGCCCCCACGGCCGTCACAGGCTTTATGGCCGCTGCTACGAAGGCGGCGGCAGTGGCTGCGCTGGTGCGGCTTGTGTACCTTGCCTTCGCCCCTGAACAGGAAGCCTTGGGCATAGTCTTCCCCTTGGACACAGTCGTATGGAGCCTCGTGGCGTTTGCTGTGGTTTCCATGGTGGTCGGCACTGTGATGGCCTTGGCTCAAGACGACATCAAGAGAATTTTGGCTTATTCCTCGATTGCGCATGCGGGGTTTTTGCTCGTTGCGGTGTCCTCGTTCACGCAGGAGGCGTTGCAAGCACTCCCGTTCTACATGGCGGTGTATGGCATAGCAACAGTGGGAGCTTTTGCTGTGGTGTCTCTTGTGCGTCATCGAGATGAGGACGGCGCATGGGGAGCGGAGGCAAGTGCTCTCGAGCATTGGGCGGGCCTCGGCAGGCGTTCTCCCTTCATTGCTGGGGCGATGACGCTGTTCCTGTTCTCTTTTGCAGGGATTCCGCTGACGGCAGGGTTCGTGGGTAAATTCCTTGCCTTCCGAGCGGCCCTCACCGATCCAAGTAATTGGTGGCTGGTGGCCATTGCGGTGGTGATGAGTGCTGCGGCAGCGTTCTTCTACGCCCGCGTGGTGGTAGCGATGTTCTTCCGTGAAACTCCCGCAGGTTCCGTCACGGGGATTACTGCGGGGCGCACCGTTCGTGTCGTGATTGCGATCGCAGCAGTGCTCACAATCCTGCTGGGAGTGTTCCCGAGCGGCGCCCTTTCCCTTGCCGAGACTGGGGCGGAGTTGTTCTTCCTGTGACCATCTTGCTTGCTGATCCGGAGCTTGAGGCTCGTATAGCCAGCAAGCTTGAGGTTGTCGAAACGCAACTTCATGACGCGGTGGCGCAAGAAGATCCTCTTGCAAATGCTGCCAGCACGCACCTTCTCGCTGCCGGTGGGAAGAGGCTGCGGCCGGTACTTGCGCTTGTTGCTGCTGAATGTGGCGACAGCGATCACCCGGACGTGACTATGGCTGCAGTGGTGAGCGAGCTGACACACATTGCGACTCTTTACCACGACGATGTGATGGATTCTGCTCCTCGGCGCAGAGGTGCCCCTTCTGCACATTCTTTATGGGGTAACTCGCTGGCGATCCTCACAGGTGACTTGTTGTTTGCGCGCGCCGCCATTATCGCCGCAGATCTGGGTAGTGAGGCCGTGCGCATGCAAGCCACCACTTTCGAAAGACTGTGTTTAGGCCAAATTCGCGAGACGGAGGGTCCACGTGAAGGCGAGGATCCGGTCGAACATTACCTAGAAGTCTTGGCAGATAAAACAGGTTCCTTGCTGGCTGCAAGCAGTGTTCTGGGAGCAATGGCGGCCGGGTGCGACGAGCAAACCCGGAACATTCTTGCGCAATTTGGTGAGGCTGCAGGCGTGGCCTTTCAGCTCGCTGATGATGTGCTTGATATCCGTTCTCCTGCGGACACTTCAGGCAAAACTCAAGGCACGGATTTACGCGAACACGTTCCCACGATGCCAACTTTGTTGTTGAGGGCACGAGTGCGCGAGGAGGGTTCACGTGAAGATACGGAGTTACTACAGGCCATCGACAGTGATCTCGCGAGTGACTCTGCGCTTTCCGAAGTGGTCCAGTTGTTGAGTACTCACGAAGTTATCGATGAAACACAGGCTCTTGCTGAGCAGTGGGCAGATAAGGCAGCACATTCCTTACGAGAGTTGCGTCCGGTGAAGATCCGCGAGGCTCTCGAGTCGGTAGCTGCGGCCATGGTGGCCCGCACACAGTGACGCAACCAGGTACCCTTGTCGCCGTGAATCCAGATCGCCCTTTACGAGTCGCCATCATCGGTGCTGGCCCTGCCGGCACGTACGCCGCGGACATCTTGTCCAAGTCTGACATTAAAACTGACATTGACATCATTGAACGCCTACCAGCCCCTTTTGGCCTGGTGCGTTATGGCGTTGCTCCTGATCACCCGCGCATCAAGCAAATTATTGTGGCGCTTGCCAAAATTTTGGGGCGTAGTGATGTGCGCCTTCTTGCCAACGTCAATGTCGGCACGGACCTCACCTTGGATGACTTGAGGCTCCACTACGATGCCGTGATTTTTGCCACGGGCGCTTTTGAGGACGCGCAACTTGATATTCCTGGAATTGAACTCCAAGGCTCTTTTGGTGCAGCAGATTTTGTGAGTTGGTACGACGGCCATCCGGACGTCCCTCGTGACTGGCATCTTGACGCACGAGAAATCGCGGTCTTTGGTGTCGGAAACGTGGCTTTGGATGTGGCCAGAATGTTGGCGAAACATCCTAAGGACTTGGCGACAACTGAAGTGCCTGCCAATGTCATGGCAGGGCTTGAGGAATCGCCTGTCACAGATGTCCATGTTTTTGGCCGCCGCGGGCCCGCTCAGGTGAAATTCACGCCACTTGAACTACGTGAACTTGCACAGGTGCCCGACGTGGACGTCATTGTGTACCCAGAGGACTACGACTTTGACGAGGGCTCCCAGGCAGCCATTGAGGGCCATCACCAGACGAAACAAGTGGTGAAGACGCTTACCGACTGGACTTTGCGGGAACCCACAGGTGCTTCGCGTCGTGTCCACCTACATTTTCTCCACTCACCCGTAGAGGTGCTCGATGATGGTACAGGCAACGTGGATGGCGTGCGGATGGAACGTACTGCTCTCCAAGGCGACGGAACAGTGCGAGGTACGGGCGAATTTTTGGACTACCCCGCACAGGCGGTCTACCGAGCTGTGGGGTATTGGGGTAGTGAAATTCCAGGTATTCCTTTTGACCACACGCGCGGTGTGATCTCCAACTCAGAAGGCCGTGTAGTGGATGAGTCCGGCACGCACCTCCCCGGTTTTTACACCACCGGATGGATTAAGCGTGGCCCAGTAGGGCTCATTGGCCACACCAAATCGGATGCGACGGAAACCATTAATCACCTGGTGGATGACGCCGCACAGCTGTATCAGGACTCCACTGCTGGAGCGGAGCAACTCAGCCCGGACAATCTTCTTGCCAAGCTCAAAGAACGCGGCGTGCCGGTGATTGAATGGGCTGACTGGGAAGTTCTTGATGCCCACGAACGTCAACTCGGTGAGGAGTCAGGGCGCGAACGGGTCAAAGTTGTTCCTCGTGAAGAGATGACTGACATCGCCTTGAAAAGGTAACGGCAACTCCGGAGTGTTCGCCCTCGGATGACTTGCCATTCATACTGGAACTAGGCGTTTTTGTAGCCCGTTGATACGAAGAGGAGGAATCGTGTCAAAGCAATATTGGAATGGTGCCAAGACCTTTGGTCTCTTTGTTGCGCTATGGATGGTGATGCTCGGTCTTGGGTATCTCGTCGATGGTGGCGCGTACATGTGGCTCTTTGGCGTGTTGGGCGTTGTGGGCACCTTTGTGGGGTACTGGAACTCCGACAAAATTGCGATTCGGGCGATGCAGGCCCGCCCGGTGACCGAGGTGGAGCATCCCGTGATGTTCAGAATCGTTTCGGAACTTGCGCGTGAAGCGCAACAGCCGATGCCGCGCTTGTACGTCTCACCGACCACTGCTCCTAATGCTTTTGCTACGGGTCGGAACCCACGTAACGCGGCTGTGTGTTGCACTCAGGGCATTCTTGAACTTCTCGACGAACGCGAACTTCGAGGTGTGCTGGGCCACGAACTTATGCACGTGTACAACCGCGACATTCTCATTGGTTCCGTGGCGGCGGCGATGGCCGGGCTCATCACTTCTGTGACGTATATGTTGATGTGGTTTGGGGGAGGCAACTCTCGCAATGGAAACCCCCTGGTGCTTATGGCGATGCTGATTCTTGCTCCGCTGGCCGCCACGCTTATCCGGATGTCTATTTCCCGCACACGAGAATTCGATGCGGACGAAGATGGCGCGAGGCTCACGGGAGACCCCCTGGCGTTGGCTTCTGCGCTGCGTAAGTTGGAACGCGGTACAGCAGAACGCCCGCTGGCACAGACGGGCCGGGTGGAGAACATCTCGCATTTGATGATTGCGAACCCGTTCCGCGGTGCCGGCCTGGCACGGTTGTTTTCTACGCACCCACCTATGGACAAGCGGATTGAACGTCTAGAGGAAATGGCCGCAGGTCGCGGGTTTTTACCGTAACAGCCTTGCGAGATTGGGTCAGCGGAAATTTACGAACTGTAGGGCTGCGTCCACATCGGCGTTTTTCAACAAGGCAATGGTTTCTTGGAGATCATCGCGCGACTTGCTGGACACCCGTAACTCGTCGCCTTGGATAGTCGCTTTCACCGACCGAGGTCCGGACTCGCGCACCAGCGCAGTCAGCTTCTTTGCGACGGCCTGTTCGATCCCTTCCTTCAGGGACGCGTGGAGCCGAAACTCCTTGCCCGAAGCCTGCGGTTCTCCGTGCTCAAGCGCCTTCAGCGAGACACCTCTTTTGACTAGTTTGGACTGGAATACGTCCAGTATCGCGAGCACCCGCTCCTCTGACGAAGCAGCCATCATGATGGCGTCGGCGGACCATTCGATCGTTGCTCCGACTCCGCGAAAGTCATAACGTTGGGAAATTTCTTTGGAAGCTTGATTGAGCGCGTTGTCTACTTCTTGACGATCAACTTTGCTGACTACGTCAAAAGTTGCGTCTTTTGGCATTGCTGTGACCTTCCTAGTTATGGAGACGGTGTCACATACGTCTCCGTATGTTGCTATCCTTCCATGCGCGCCTTCACGCAAGGCACGGCAGGTTGCCCGAGCGGCCAAAGGGAGCTGACTGTAAATCAGCCGTCACTGACTTCGGGGGTTCGAATCCCTCACCTGCCACGGTAAGTGTCGTGAATATGCGACGCCGGTTTCACCCCTGAGACGAGGCCGGGTATGCTATTGCGGCTTGCCCCAATAGCTCAGTCGGCAGAGCGTTTCCATGGTAAGGAAAAGGTCCAGGGTTCGATTCCCTGTTGGGGCTCGGAGTTTCCGGATATCCTTTCGGAAGCAACCTGGCGGGGTAGCTCAGATGGTTAGAGCGCACGACTCATAATCGTGAGGTCGCGGGTTCGATCCCCGCCTCCGCTACACGTGACATAGGGCGTCGAGAGGCGCAAAGGAGTACATCGTGGCAAAGTCTGATATTCGTCCCAAGATCACACTCGCATGCACGGAGTGTAAAGAGCGCAACTACATCACCAAGAAGAACCGACGTAACACGCCGGATCGTCTGGAGCTTCCCAAGTTCTGTGCGCGCTGCAACAAGAAAACCGCGCACCGGGAGACCCGCTAGCGCTATGCCGGTCAATCCGGATGCGGTGGGCCGGTCCTATGGACCGGGTGACACGTATGAGGTCACGCGCGCAAAAATCCGGGAATTTGCTGAGGCGGTGGATGCCCGCGGACGCTCTCATTTTGATGTGGATGTTGCCCGCGAGTACGGCTATGCCGATCTAGTTGCACCGACCACTTTTGCTGTGGTCATCGCTCAGCGAGCGGAATTCGACGTGATTGTTGACCCAGAAGTGGGCGTCGACTTTTCTAAGGTGGTGCACGCGGAAGAAAAATTTACCCACCACCGTCCCCTCACTGCCGGTGACGAAATTTCCACGGTGATTCATATTGATTCCATTAAGCAGCGGGCAGGCATCTCGATGGTTTCTACACGTGCAGAACTTACGGATGCCCAGGGGGCTTCTGTCGCCACCGTCGTGTCCACGTTGGCCGTCAGGGAGGATGCCTAATGCCTGGCCCATCAGTCGCAGCTGCAACCGTGGGGGATCTGATTGCACAGCGCTCTGTAGCTATTACGCGTGACACATTGGTGCGCTATGCGGGTGCCTCCGGGGACTTCAATCCGATTCACTACAACGATGCTTTTGCGGAATCCGTGGGGCTGCCCGGAGTGATTGCGCATGGCATGCTCACCATGGGGTTGGGGGCCTCCGTTGTGGAAGAGTGGGCAGGGCCCGGAAACGTGCTCGACTACGGATGCCGTTTCACTCGTCCCATTCCGGTGCCGGCGTTAGACGAAGTAGTGGTGGATATCACCGCAACTATTGCCGCAGTGGACGAAGATGCGCGCATCGTGCGGGTGGACGTAGTGGTGGAGTTCGCTGGCCAGAAAGTCTTGGGTAAGGCGCAAGCCCATGTGCAGTGTTCCTAGCCTGAAGAGGCTAACGACCGCACTACCCTGAAGTAATGACCGCCCTTTCTGCACACACCACGCTTGGAGTGGGAGGACCTGCGGCTACCTTCGTCGCTGCACATACAGAAGACGAATTCATCTCCACCGTTCGCAATGCTGATGACGCGGGCATTCCGGTTCTCGTTCTCGGCGGCGGCTCAAACATGGTGGTAGCGGACTCTGGTTTTGCGGGGGTTGTCGTCACTGACTCTCGTCGCGACGTCACGGTTTCTGATGATCCGCAGTGTGGAGGGGCGAGCATTACCGTTTCTGCTGGACATGAATGGGATGCCCTCGTGGCCCGGGCTGTCGCGGAGGGATGGAGCAGCCTTGAAGCGTTGAGTGGAATTCCCGGCACCGTGGGCGCTACCC
>WTKG01000059.1 GCA_011524475.1 Demequinaceae bacterium | reverse complement strand
ATCACATACTCCTCAGTGATCGAGACGTCATCGGCAAGTTGGGCGCCTTCCATGGCGGGAGATGCGCGCACCGTCTCCGTCATCTCTTTTTCAGTGCCCAAGGCTTCCCCTGAGAAGATTCCCGCCCGCATGACCCCGGAGGATCTCAAAGAACGCGTCAATTGACGGGTATCAATACCGCTAATGCCCACGACCCCTTCCTCACGCAAGGCATCACTCAGATCAGCTTCACTGCGCCAATTCGAGGACCGTCGAGCAGGGTCTCGCACCACAAAACCAGAAACCCACATGCGTCGAGACTCTGCATCTAGTGCATTGACCCCCGTGTTTCCAATATGAGGAGCGGTCATCACCACAATTTGTTGGGCATAGCTAGGGTCCGTGAGAGTTTCTTGATAGCCAGTCATCCCTGTGTTGAAGACTATTTCGCCAGTCGTGTGGCCACGCGCACCATACGCCTGTCCAGAAAAAATAGTCCCGTCCTCAAGAACAAGACACGCGGCTTCTGATGTCACTTCTCGCCTCCATAGGTACGTTTTCCTCTCAAGAATGTGGCGACAACGCTGCCGGGCATATCCATTCCTCCATAGGGCGAATTGTGCGACAGGGAGGCCATCGCATGGGGATCCACGGACCATGAACCTTCGGGGTCATACAACGTGATGTTGGCTGGCTCTCCTACCGCCAACGGGCGTCCGTGCCCGTGGTCGCCTGCAATACGGGCAGGAGTCTCGGACATCACCCGTGCGACATCTTCCCAGTTCATCAGACCTGTCCCCACCATCGCCTTATGCACTATGGGGAGGGCCGTTTCTAGGCCGATCATGCCCATTGCGGCTGCCTCCCACTCACATTCCTTGGCTTCATGGGGGTGGGGCGCATGATCAGTTGCTACTACGTCTATTGTTCCGTCCGCCAGGCCGGCGCGAAGCGCTTCCACATCTGCGTGCGTACGCAAAGGTGGATTGACCTTGAACAACGGGTCGTAACTTCGAACTAATTCTTCGGTCAACAACAAATGGTGCGGCATCACTTCCGCCGTCACCTGAATTCCTCTGCTCTTTGCCCAGCGAATGATTTCTACAGAACCTCGAGTCGACACATGGCACACGTGCAGACGCGAATCCACGTGTTCTGCCAGGAGCACGTCGCGAGCAACAATGGACTCTTCAGCAACTGCCGGCCAACCTGTGAGCCCCAACTCCGCGGAAACCACCCCTTCATTCATTTGAGAACCAGCGGTGAGCCCGGGGTCCTGTGCATGCTGAGCAATCACTCCATCAAACGTCTTGACGTACTCCAGGGCCCTGCGCATCAAGACCGGGTCGTGTACGCACAATCCGTCATCACTGAATATCCTCACCGCAGCCTGAGACATTGCCATGGCGGCCATTTGAGAAAGACGTTCTCCCTCAAGGCCTACGGTGACGGCTCCGACGGGATAAATATCTACCAGGCCGACTTCGCGCCCCCGGTTCCATACTTGCTCCACAACCCCTGCTGTGTCTGCTACCGGATCGGTGTTTGCCATGGCGTGAATCGCCACAAATCCACCCGCGGCGGCAGCCTCGGATCCTGACTGGATAGTCTCCGCGTCTTCCCCACCCGGCTCACGCACGTGAGTGTGCATATCTACCAGACCAGGCAGCGCCACCAAACCGTCTGCCGTGATGACTGTGGCCCCTTGAGGCCTCGGGCCGCCGATAGCGGAGATCACTCCGTCAGTGATAACAATGTCCTGGGCATCATTCCCGTAGAGCCGGGCGCCAGCGATGACGGTTACGCTCATGAATCGTCTCCTGATAGCAAAAGATAGAGGGCAGCCATGCGCACGGCTATGCCGTTACGCACTTGTTCAACGATCACGCTTTGAGGCGAATCTGCGGCTTCGGCACTTATCTCCAAGCCTCGATTCATGGGTCCGGGGTGCATGACAATCGTGTGGTCCTGCAGTCTTTGCATGCGCACACTATCGAGCCCAAAAAGCCGGGAGTATTCGGCAGGGCTCGGAAAAAAGGCTTGCCCGCCCCCGGACATGCGCTCTTTTTGAACCCTCAACATCATCAC
>WTKG01000134.1 GCA_011524475.1 Demequinaceae bacterium | reverse complement strand
CATCTGGGTATCGAGATGCGCCAATGCTGCGTCGTATAGCTCGTTGCCTTCGCCCAGGGCGCGTATGTCGGGATCAATGAAGTCGTCTCGCACCAGATAGAGCGACACAAACACGAACGTGATGATCACGGAGTTGAACGGCTGGGTGGCCCAATCCCACAGCGCCCACGCGACAACCCTGCTCTTGGGGGTGCGTGTTTCTGCCTCAGACGAGGCACTACGGCGTGCCGACATGTGCCAAGCATGCCAGGTTACGCACCCTCGTGAGCACAGTAGCCACCTACTAGGCTCACATGGGTGAGTGTTCCCTCTCTGGCCTGGAAGTCCGATGTGCTGACTGGTTTCGAAACAGCGCCGCTCGGTGATGCCACGCTGGTGCGGCGTGTGGGAGGGCCGTCCGACCCTGATCCACGGGGCGTGATTGTGCATGTGCATGGCTATAACGACTATTTTTTTCACGCTCATGTGGCACACGAAGCGGCCGCGCGAGGCTACGCCTACTATGCGGTGGATTGTGCGCGGGTGGGGCGTTCGTGGGCGCAGCCACAGATTCCTCACTACATGCGATCCGTGCGTGATTTTTGGCCTGATCTTGAGGCCGCCGTGACTGCGGTGCGGAGCCTTCACCCGAAGCTTCCTGTGAGCATGCATGCGCATTCCACGGGTGGCTTGGTGGCGGCATTGTGGGCTGCCGAGACTTCTGCGCCCCTCGATGCACTGGTGCTCAACAGCCCCTACTTTGCAGATGCCTCCCCCACGCGCGGCTCACGTACGGCATGGCTGGTGCCGCTTATTGCTTCACTGGCGCCCACACTGACGGTGCACCACTCCCCTTCTCACTACGCGCAGTATCTGAGGAGTGATGAGGGTGGCGCGTGGGATTTTGATACGTCGTGGAAGCGCCCCGAGGGGCTTCCCGTGCGGGCGGGGTGGTTGTATGCGGCTCGCAGCGCCCAGGCTCGTATCCGGGCTGGTCTCACGCTGCCCATCCCGGTCTTTGTCGGGTGTTCCGCGACAAGCGGGCCGGACTCGCCTACCAATCCTCGGCTTGGGCGCCAAGACACGATTGTGGATGTGGAGGCTATTCGCGAACTGTCCCCGCACCTGGGTGCGCATGTCACGGTGGAAACCTTTGCTGATGCCGTGCACGATCTCACCCTCTCCATGCCTGCGGTGCGGGCACGGTATTTTGAGGCAATGTTTTCGTGGCTCGATACGGTGACGTGATGACGTCCCTTCCTGCCTATTACCAACCCACCGGCACGGTGACGGCCTCTGCTCATCGCGGGTTTTCTTTGGATGGTTTAGAAAACTCTATGGCCGCTTTTCAGGCGGCCGTGGATTTGGGGTTCCGGTATCTGGAAACGGATGCGCATGGCACGGCGGACGGCGTTGCGGTGGCGCTGCACGACCACACTCTTGATCGCACCACGGACTCGCACGGAACGGTGGGCAGCCTGCCGTGGGCCAGCGTGCGTCGCGCCAAGATTGGTGGCGTGGAGCCGGTGCCGTCACTGGAAGAGGTGCTGGGAACGTGGCCGGAAGTGCACGTGCAAGTGGATGTGAAGTCTGCCAGCGGCATAGAGCCCATTGCGCAGGCTATTGAACGCACGGCCAGCCACCACCGAGTGTGTGTGGCGTCTTTTTCTACTCGAAGGCGCCGCGCCACGGTGGCCCGGCTCAGTGCACCGGTGGCACAGTCGGCCGGGACGGCGGAGGTGAGCCGGCTGGTGGCAGGCACGTCGGTGAAGGATGGCCACGCGGGTGCGCGCCCGCACGCTGATTCTTTCCAGGTGCCGGTCTCGATGGCCGGAATACGCATCGTGACCCCTGCCGTGATTGAGGCCGTGCACCGGGCCGGCAAACAAATTCACGTGTGGACCATCAACGACACCGCCCAGATGGCGCAGCTGCTCGACATGGGCGTGGACGGCATCATCACCGACCGGGCTGACCGGCTGCGCGCTCTTCTCGAAGAGCGCGGTCAGTGGTTATAGCGGGGGCAACGCCGGTGATGGTCGGGCTGACAGGATTTGAACCTGCGACCCCTTGACCCCCAGTCAAGTGCGCTA
>WTKG01000044.1 GCA_011524475.1 Demequinaceae bacterium | reverse complement strand
CCCCTACTCAGATCACGCACGCTGAGCCCCGTTTTCTCCAGCGCCTGCAGAGCCTGACGGGCATGGCCAGCCCCCCGCCCTCCGTCAGAGGTGGGGTTGGTGAGCACTCCTATGGTGGTGGTCATGTGCGCGCCTTGCGAGGCCGACGTTCGGCAAGCGAACCTACAGCGATGGCCAGAAAATAGAGCGCCCCCATGGGGACAGCTACCACAAACATGCTCACCACATCAGGGGTGGGCGTCACTAACGCCGCGATTATCAGCACCACGACCACAGCCCACCTCCATGCGTGTAACCATTGGCGGGGACTCACCACCCGTAGCCACATCAACGCCACCATCACCACCGGCACCACCATCGTGAGGCCAAAAGCAATCATGATGTTCATCACGAAAGAGAGATATACCTGAGCATCGATGAGGTTCGATGCTCCTTCGGGAACAAAGTCAGTGAGTAAGGGGATCGCTTGCGGCAGCACCAGCCAGCCACCCCACACACCCAAGCCAAACAACGGAATCGCGCTGCCAAGAAAGCCTGCAATGTGCCACTTTTCGCGAGATTTCAACCCCGGGGCGATAAAAGCCCATAGCTGATAGAGCCACCACGGCGACGCGAGAATGGCTCCCAGAAAAATGCTGACCCGCACCCGCATATCGATAGCCGTGAGGACCCCCGAGAAATTGATGGACACATCGGCGCCAGACATTTCTACGGCACGCTCGACGGGGTATTGAAGGGCCGCAAAGGCTGCATCGAAGAGGAACCATCCCCCTATTGCGGCAATGGCAACACCGAGGAGAGCAAGCCCTACCCGATTGCGCAATTCCCGCGCGTGGTCAAGAAGCGGCATTCGCCGTTCAGGGTCGCGGCGTCGTTGCCGGGCTCCAACCATGGCCTCCTAGGCCTTTGTGTCTTTGCCCGCGCCCTTGGGCGACGCACTCTCGTCACCGTCATTGGTGAGTGAGCGCGTTTCATCACGCAATATCCGTAACGACTTACCGAGCGAACGTGCAAGGTCGGGGAGTCGTGGGGCACCAAAAATCAACACAATCACCACAATGATGATCGCCACTTGCCAGGCACTTACCCGCATGGCACCTCCTTGTTATGACAGCAGTCTACCGCTCGTGCACCGAACGTATTGATTTCGCGTGTGCAGCCACAATTTCACGCAATTCACGTGGTTCGATGGAGTGCACATGCTGCCCTACTGACAGAATCCTGGCAGCAATTTTTTCTGGCGAGGCAACCCCGACGTTCACCACGTAGTGGCCCTCCTGTGGCGTTACTGTCACGCCTGGAAGGTCTTCAAAAGCAAACCGGCCGGGCGCCCGCACAGCAATAGCTGCGTCGTACATCGGCACGGGCGAAAGATCGCCAGGGCGCGCCGGGTGGGACTGTGGCGCATCCGAGGGAACAACATCCAGCATGCGATCCAGCCGTAACGTCCGGTAGTCATCGGCCTTGTGACAAAAACATTCCACGTACCAGGCCGCGCCCATCACCACGATGCGGTGAGGTTCAATGCGTCGCTGGGTGCGCCTGTCGCGACTATCTACATAGGTGACATCCACTGCCTGGGCAGCCTCAATTGCCTGCGCAAGGGCGTCATGGACGCCGCGCGCATGCTCCCCCGTAGCATTCGCACTCGCGACTGTCGCAACGTGCGCAAGCGATTTTTGGACTGCCGCAAGAGCGGAGGAAGCGGCCGCAGGGGCTGCCTCGCTCTCGCACAGTGCCGCTAATGCCGCTACCAAAGAAACGGCCTCGGCCGGCGACAGGCGAAGCTGGTACAGCCCTTGCGCGTTGGTGAGTTTCACGATCCCTTCGTCATAGGCAAACGGATCAAAATCGAGCAAATCATTGGTGTGATAGCCGGGCACCCCTGTGCACCACAGCATCTCCACATCCCGCTTAATCCGTTCGGAGCTCACCCCAAAGTGATCTGCCAGTTCTTCGAATGTGGCCTGACCGTGGTGGTCGAGGTGTGCCACGATTCCCAGCAGGCGCCCTATCTGCGTCAAGCTGGGTTTCTTTTTAGGATTCGCTGGCACGGCACACCTCCAGAACGGCGTCCGCGTGAGCCCGGACAACATCCACAAGGGAAGGCGGGCTTAGGAGGGTGGCGGCGCCTGCATACCCCATGACCTCCGCAACGGCAGTATCAGCGTCGGGGAAAGCTATCTCGAAAACATCCGCGCCATCCAGATGTTCCACAAAACGGCCACGCCTTCTCAACGTATGACCAGATTCTGGGCGTAACGCCATTCGTGCCGTGACCGGAAAAACCTTTTCCACTGCGGAGATATCCGTTGTGACATCCGGAATGGAATAACTACCTGGTTCTCCGTGAGCGCTCACTGCCGATTGTCCCGCTGTGGCGTCTATACGACTGAGGCGAAAAGTGCGGGCCTCGGCACGCTCACGGTCATGCCCCACGAGATACGCCACTGCCCCTCGGAACACGATGCGCCACGGTTCCACCACGCGCTCGACGTAAGAGCCAGCGGAGGACGGATAGCGAAAAGTCACCGCTTGGCGTCGAGAAATTGCCTGCGCCAAAGGAATCAAAGTGCCGCCCATATCTAATGACGCACGCGCGGCAATGGGTGCCTCCGTGCTACCGCGCTCGGCGATGGAACCCAATTTGTCTCCACCGGTATGGGCCGCGTGGGACAACTCGGCATCGTTCCAATAGCGCGCCGCAATAGAAATCACGGCACGTTCGTGAGACGTGAGAGTGACGGGAGCAAGCGCCGCTTCCGAGGGGTCAATGGTGTAGCCAATGTCATCCCCATGCACAGCATCCGTCACCGTACGCAGCGGAACACCCAACTGGCGCAAATCGTCCTTATCTCGCTCAAACATGCGCTCGAAGGCTTGGGTCTTCTTGGCCGCCTCCTGTGGCGGGTCTGCCGGGTCGTGCTTCTGGTAGCCAGCCACCGTAGAGCGAATTTCTTCACGAGTCATGCGGTGAGAAGCGTTGCTTAAAGCAATAAGAAGGTTAAGCAGCCGTTCCGCGGCCGCCGACGTGCTCATTTAGACGCGAACCGCAAGCAGTTCCGTCACCAGAATTGCCCGGGCACCCACGGCATACAGCTGATCCATCACGGGGTTCATCGTGTCGCGAGGCACCATCACCCGCACCGCGTGCCAATCAGAACCATGCAACGCAGTCACGGTCGGCGCCTCGTGCCCGGGAGTGATCGCAATTGCCTTGTCGAGCGCCTCTGCTGGAACGTCGTAATCCATCAACACATATTGGCGCGACGTCAGAACTCCCGTGAGTCTCCCCACCAGCGTCTCCAGCGCCTCCGTGGAGACCGCAGCGTCACGAATAAGTACCGCTTCCGACTCCAAGAGAGGCGGGCCAAAGACCTCAAGACCCGCTGCCTTGAGAGTGGAGCCGGTCTCAACTACGTCCGCAATGGCATCTGCCACTCCCAAGCGCACAGAAGACTCCACTGCTCCGTCGAGCCTCACGATTGTGGCATTCACGTCGTGTTCCGCAAGAAACCCTGCGACCACGTTCGGATACGACGTGGCTACTCGCATGCCTTCCAAGTCGCTGACCTGTGATGCCACTCCCGGAAGAGCGGCAAATCGGAACGTGGAGCCTCCAAAACGCAACGGCAATACTTCACGTGCATCGGCACCCGAGTCCACCAAGAGGTCACGTCCCGTAATTCCCACTTCGACCGTGCCTTGCCCCACGTAGACGGCCACGTCACGAGGGCGCAAAAAGAAGAACTCCACGTCATTGTCGCGATCTTCCAACACCAGATCACGGCCATTGCTGCGCTGGCGATACCCCGCCTCGCTCAGCAAAGTGGAAGCAGGTTCCGCCAGAGAACCTTTATTGGGAACAGCTATCCGAAGCATGGTGCCGCCTTAGAGGTGACGTTGAACATCATCGAGACTAATTCCCTTCGCGACCATCATGACCTGAGCGTGGTAGAGCAGTTGCGCTATTTCTTGCGCCGCTTCATCCGTGGATTCATATTCCGCTGCCATCCATACTTCCGCTGCTTCTTCTACAACCTTTTTGCCGATGGCATGCACTCCCGCGTCGAGTAAGGCCACCGTTCCGGACCCCTCCGGGCGCTCAACGGAACGCTGCACCAGCTCAGCGTATAACTCCTCGAATGTCTTCACCCTTCCAGGGTAGAGCAGTGCGAGGCCGAGATTGCCATTACAGGCCGCGGAGTGCCACAGCTGTCGCCAATGCCGCTTCCACAGCTTCGGCGCCCTTGTCCTCTGTGCTGTGCTCTAAACCGGCGCGGGCCAGGGCTTGGTCCACGGTATCTACCGTCAAGACTCCAAACCCCAGGGGAACATTGTGGGAACGAGAAACATCCGTAAGCCCGCGAGTCACGGCGTCGCACACGTAGGTGAAGTGCGGGGTTTCGCCCCTGACCACCACTCCTAACACGGCAATCGCCTCCGCTCCTTTGCGCGCAAGCGCCTCCGCCATCACCACAGTTTCAAAGGCCCCAGGAACGCGCACAAGACGTACCGTGGCTCCGGACTTTTCCGCCGCACGCAAGGCGCCTGCTACGAGGCCATCCATTATTTCCGTGTGCCACTGGGCTGCGACCACGTCAATAACCATGCCGTCCGCCTGCACATTCACTGACGGAGCTCCGTCTCCACTCATGCGTCTTCTCCTAGATGGCCCATGCGTTCCTTTTTGGTCTGACGATAATGTGCGTTGTGCACAGTGGCTCCCACGTGATGGGCGACTCTGTCTTCTACCTCCACACCATGAGCGCGCAACCCCTCGACCTTTGCCGGGTTATTCGTCAAGAGCCGCACTTTCGTCATCCCTAAATCATGCAGTATCGCTGCCGCCGCACCATATTCACGGCGGTCTACTGGCATCCCAAGAGAGGTGTTTGCATCCACAGTGTCGAGGCCTTCGTCCTGCAAGGCATACGCCTGAATTTTCTTCACGATCCCGATGCCGCGACCTTCGTGTCCGGTCAGATAGATCACCGCACCACCTTCACGCGCGACACGTTCGATCGCAGCGTCTAGTTGAGGGCCGCAATCACAGCGCTGAGAACCGAAAGCATCTCCCGTGAGGCACTCTGAATGGACCCGCACAGTAGGCGTTCCTTCTGCCGGTTGAGGGGATACCAGTGCTACGTGTTCGTCTCCGGTACGGGCATCGCGATAACCCACCAGTCGCAGATCTCCGGCTTCGACGGGGAGTTTCGCCTCCCCTTCCCGCGTCACGCGATGAGGAGAGGGCGTCACGGGAGCAGGGCGTATCCCCTTGTCACGCAGATAATCAGCGATATCAGAGATTGCGACAAGAGTGAGACCTTCCTGTGCAGCAAGCGTGGCAGCATCTGCCCGGCGCATCATGGAACCGTCGTCGTTCACCATCTCGGCGATCACTCCCACCGGCTCAAGGCCTGCAAGTGTGCACAGATCCACGCACGCCTCCGTATGTCCAGGGCGATGCAGTACACCTCCTGCGACAGCACGAAGAGGCAACACATGCCCGGGGCGAATGAGATCAGCCGCTTCGGTCGCAGGGTCCGCCAACAGTGTGAGTGTGCGGTGACGGTCAGCGGCAGAAATTCCCGTAGAGATGCCTGTGGCAGCGTCGACAGAAACCGTGTATGCCGTGCGGCGGGGGTCTTGACTGTGCGGAACCATCAACGGCAATTTGAGTGAATCCGCACGTTCGCTGGTCATGGGTGCGCACAGATAACCGCTGGAGCGCCTAATCCCCCACGCAATCCAATCCACAGTTGCTGTCTGGGCAGACATGATGAAGTCCACTTCATCTTCCCGATGCAAAGAATCTGACACCAAAACGGGCTTGCCTTGACGTAAATCCTCTAAAGCCCGTTCGACTGCGCCGGAGCCGCCATCAGTCACGTTCGCCTACCCACCTTTCTACGTACTTTGCAATGAGGTCTACCTCAAGATTGACGGCATCGCCGACCGCGAGAGCGCCTAACGTCGTGTCCTGACGTGTCGTGGGGATCAGTGACACCCGTACGTGATTGTCTGTCAATGACGCCACCGTAAGGGACACCCCGTCAATCGTGAGGGAGCCTTTCGTCACCACGTACGGCAGCAAGTCCCGTGGAATAGCGATACTTACGTCATCCCATTCCTCACCCGCATCAATACCGACCACCTCGCCTTGAGCATCCACATGGCCTTGCACTAGGTGGCCTCCCAGCCGCCCTCCGAGTTCCATTGCTCGCTCGAGATTCACCTTCTGGCCCACGTGCAATGAACCCAAAGTTGTGGCTTGTCGCGTCACTTGCATCACATCAGCCGTCCACGTGTCACCATCGGTTGCTGCCACAGTGACACACGCGCCATTCACCGCGACAGATTCTCCATGACTCAACTGCGGAGCAATACGCGGGCTCGCCACTGTGAGGGAGCCTGCCTTGGACGAATATTCGACCGCGGCAACCACGCCGATCTCTTCGACTAAGCCCGTGAACACCTAGTCCTCCTCATACATGAGCCCGGCCACGAGCACGTCGTTGCCCAGCGGCGAAATACTGACATCTGTTAAACGCAACACCTCACCCATGGTGTCAATTCCCATATCGCCCAGCGCAGACGTTCCACTCCCCAGCAACGCGGGAGCAAGGTACGCATGCACTTCGTCTACGTACCCTGCGGCAAAAAACGCTGTCATGAGTGTAGCTCCGCCTTCCACGAGTGCTACGCGCACGTCGCGGTCCGCAAGTTCTGCAAGAACCACATTCACATCTCTGGTCTGCAGAGCCAGTACGTTTTCCCCTTCCATACCCACATCTGCCGCAGTATTTCCCACCACCACGCGTAAAGGTTGGCGCGAAGCCAACTTTCCTCCCGGGCGAGCAGTAAGACTGGGCCGGTCGCGTACAACCGTGCGCGTACCCACCACGATCGCATCCACCCGGGAGCGCATGTCGTGCACGTGTGCGCGCGATTCGGCACCCGTAATCCACATACTCGAACCGTCAGCAGCGGCGGTGCGACCATCGAGGGTTGCCGCGAATTTTGCAATGACGTACGGTCGCCCCTGCTGCACGGCACGTCTCCATCGCCGAGTCAGATCTCGTGCTGCAGAGGAATCGAATTGACGCGCATGGATTCCGCGAGATGTGAGTTCCTCACCTCCGCCCCCACTCGCGGCACCTGGGTCAGGAACCGCGTATACAACTTCCGCCACTCCGGCTGCTGTGAGGGCATCAACGCACGGAGGGGTCCTTCCCACGTGACGACACGGTTCCAAAGTGACGTATGCGCTCGCGCCTTGAGTCGAAGCGCCTTCGGCCTCTACTGCCGCAAGAGCATCCACCTCGGCGTGAGCGGTTCCTGCTCCGCGGTGGTAGCCCTCTCCAAGAATGCGACCATCTGCCCCCACAATCACACAGCCCACACGAGGGTTTGGTCCATATTCAGGCCCCTTCGCACCAAGTTCCACAGCCCGCTGCATAATCTGATGCGGTGCCATGTGCGCGCTAGAGATGGCCTACCTCCCCTGCCGCTGCACGGATTTCTGCAACTGCGAGGCTCGGGTCGTTCGCTCCGAAAATTGCGCTGCCTGCCACCAGTGTGTCCGCACCGGCGCCAGCTACCAGCGCTGCATTACCGGCGGAGATCCCTCCGTCTACTTGAATCTGCAGATCCAGGCCTTCTCGCTGCACATGGTCGCGCAAAACCGTTATTTTGGGGACCACTTTTTCCATAAACGCTTGCCCCCCAAAGCCAGGCTCCACCGTCATGATCAACACCATGTCGAATTCATCCAGATACGGGAGCAGAGGTTCCACGTCAGTATCCGGTTTAAGCGCAACGGCTGCTTGGGCGCCCGCACTGCGAATGGCTCGCGCCACGATTATCGGATTCAAGGCAGCCTCATGGTGAAATGTGACCGAATGAGAACCTGCCTCCGCAAAGCGTGGCGCCCATGTTTCTGGGTTCTCAATCATCAAGTGTGCATCTATGGGTAACGCCGACACTTCGACCAGTCGTTCCACCACGGGAAGGCCGATCGTGAGGTTGGGCACAAAGTGTCCATCCATCACATCTACGTGCAAAAGGTCAGCGTCACTCACCTTCGCAATGTCGCGTTCAAGATTCGCAAAGTCAGCCGCGAGAATGCTGGGCGCGATACGAACGTCCATACCCTGAGCCTACTGCGCTAAGTGGTGCGTTTCAGAAGCGCCACGTACATCGAGTCTGTTCCATGGATATCTGTCCATAATTGAACGTCTGGAGAGGAACCGAAATCGGACTCTGTCATAGCTCCTAGGCTCGCCACAAGTGGGCGGGCATCGATGGGCTCCAAGACCCCGAGGTGACGCGACATTGCGGATTCCAGTTGATCTCTCGTTTCCGATCGCAGAGGCGAGCATGTCACGTACGCCATCACCCCTCCGGGGCGAAGCGCACGCACAGCGCGGTCAAATAATGCGGACTGAAGCGGGAGCAGAACCTCAAGATCGGAATGCTGACGTCGCCATCGCGCTTCTGGCCGGCGCCGTAGGGAACCAGTGCCCGTGCATGGCGCATCAAGAAGTACGCGGTCGTAACCGCCTTCTTCCCATTCCAACGCATCCACATGATGAACGGCAACGGTGCCTGCTGCGAGAGCCCGCACCGATTTCTGCACAAGTGCGGCGCGATGCTTGTGTATCTCCAGCGCGTCCACGGTGACGCCACGCTCACGTGCCACTGCCCCCAACAACGCTGCTTTGCCTCCTGGACCCGCACATAGGTCTAGCCATCTGCTCTCGTTGTCTAAGGGATGGCGGGTCAATGCCAGCGTGACCGCTTGGGAGCCTTCGTCTTGAACGCTTGCGCTTCCCACCCGCACCTGTTTGAGTGACCCAGGGTCAGTTCCTTTGGCAAGCGTCACCGCGGTGCTCACCATGCGGCCTGGCGCCCCCTCCGGAATCTCTTCGGGAGAACTGAGTCCCGGCCTGGTCGCTAGCACTACAGCAGCAGGTGAATTGTGCGCCACCAGCAGGTCTTCTAGTTGGTCCTGCCTGGCATCGCCCAGTAACGACTCGTGCAGCGCCTCCACCATCCACGTGGGATGCGAATGCCGTAATGCCAACGCCGAAATGCTTGTCCCCGACGCCACTCGAGCACACCATTCGTCATAGGTGCGTGTCACCACCGCGCGCATGCTGGCGTTCACTAAACCGGCCGCACGGCGCGCCCCCACCGCTTTCGCCAGATCAACGGACTGCGATACGGACGCATGCGGCGGCACTCGCATACGGAGTGCTTGATGTACCCCTAACAGCAGAACCCGCGTGACTTCTGGATCAAGAGACGAGATATCGCGCCCGCTCACTTCTGCAACTATCGCTTCATACAGCCTGCGCATGCGTAGCGTCGAGAAGCCAAGTTCTACCGCAAACGCAGCGTCACGGCCGGTCAACTGGTGAGTTTTCAATACCTGCGGCATCACCAGATTTGCGTATGCATCCTCTTCGTCCACCCTGCGGAGTAACTCATAGGCCGCGCGGCGTTCGGAAGATACCCGACTCACGTTTCGCCCAGCTGTGCGCCTTCGTGCACCCGCGCACCTCGCCACCACGCGTCTGCCGGCATGGGCTTTTTCCCTGCGGGAGCGATCGTGGTGAGTTGCACCTGCCCGGTGCCGCAACTCACAAATATCTGCTTGCCCGCGGAATGTATGGTTCCTGGCGCGCTTGCAGAGGCGTCTTGGGGAAGCACTGGCCCAATTTTGGCGGTAGTGCCGTCGGGCAGGGTCGTCCATGCCCCCGGAGCGGGAGTACACGCCCGCACCTGCCTATCAACAGTGTGGGCGGGCGCATCCCACTGAATGTATGCGTCTTCTCGCGTGAGTTTCGGCGCGTACGTGACCCCGGTGGAATCTTGCGGTGTGAGTACCGCAGAACCGTGATGAACACTGCGAAGCGAGGACACCATCATCGGAGCACCCCGGTGCGCGAGAGTAGAAAGAACGTCCCCCGCAGTGTCACGCTCCCCTATGGCATACGCATGTGACTCGATGATGGGCCCCGTGTCCAAGCCTTCTTCAATCACAAAAGTCGTGATTCCCGACTGATCGTCACCCGCCAAGATTCCTTGCTGCACCGGTGCGGCTCCACGTCAGCGAGGAAGCAAAGAAAAGTGCATGTTTATGC
>WTKG01000117.1 GCA_011524475.1 Demequinaceae bacterium | reverse complement strand
GATCCCGGCGCAGCTTTTAGCGCGATTATTCAACTCGGAACAGAACTGGCGGTGTTGCTCTATTTTCGCCATGACATTGCCCGCATCACGCGAGCGTGGTGGCGAGCATTGTGGGGAAGGCAAGGTACCTCGCTGTCGAGGCGGTTAGGTTCCCGCAGCAGTGATGCTCGACTTGCCTGGTGGGTGATTGTCGGCACACTTCCCATCGTCGTGCTGGGGGTGTTGTTTCGGGACGTTGTGGAAGGCAGTCTGCGTAATTTGTGGATTACAGCTGCCGTGCTTGCGTTGTTTGCGCTCGTGTTGGGATACGCAGACGCGGTGGGGCGTAAGAATCGCGACCTGCGTCATCTCAAGGCGCGAGATGCCATCGCGTTGGGTTTCGCGCAAGCGGCAGCGCTCATTCCTGGGGTATCCCGCTCTGGCGGCACCATCTCCATGGGCCTGTTTTTAGGCCTCAACCGCACCGCTGCGGCACGGTATTCGTTTCTGCTTGCAATACCTGCGGTGATAGGTTCCGCCTCTTTCGAGTGGATCACCAACGCCCAGGAGATCACGTCCGCTACCGGCCCCGGAATTGCGGCAACTTTGATTGCCACCGCCGTTGCTTTTGTGGTGGGGTACGTGGTCATTATTTGGTTCCTGGCGCTGGTTTCGCGCCGCACGTTCTTCCCTTTTGTGGTGTACCGCATTGCACTGGCGGGCGTGATCGTGGTGTTCCTTACGCTCGGGATACTGGACCCCATTTCGGGAGCCTAGAGCAGCGGCAGGGCCCTATACGTGAGGGTCGTTCTTCTTGAGGAATTGCTCCACCTCAGCAGCGATTGCCTCCCCAGAGGCCGCCTGCAGATTTGCGGTGTCCGTGGTTTCTTCCAGTGTCCGCACGTGCGCAGCGATGTCGTCGTCATCGGCAGCGACGTCATCTGCACCGCGTTGCCATGCTTCTGCCTCATAGGGCAAATCACCCACGTCGATAGGAGAGCCCAGCAGGTTCTCGAGGGCACCCAGGAGGGTGAGGGTCGCTCCGGGGCTAGGCGGATGCGCCACATAGTGAGGCACACCTACCCACATCGACAGCACGGTGAGGCCACGCAGGTGTGCTTCATGTGCCAGCACGCCCGTGATGCCGATGGGGCCGTCGTAGTCAGAGCGTTCCACGTCATACCGTGTGCGCGCCTTCGCGTCTTCGGAGGTGACAAAAATGGGAAGGGGGCGCGTGTGAGGCGTGTCCACCAGAAGCGCTCCGCAGGTCACCAAGGTGTCCACGTCAAGGTCTTCCGCCAGGTCCAAAATTTCCCGGCAATATTCCCGCCACCGCATCGACGGCTCGATGCCGCGCACAACGGATACAGATCGGCCGCCCGTGTATTCAGACGGAACGTGTGACACCACCGTGCCTGGCCAGGAGATCACTCGTTCGCCTCTATCGTTGCGAGAAATCGTGGGCCGACTCACCTGGAAGTCGTGATAATTCTCCGGATCCAGCGCGGCATATTCGCGGGTGTTCCAGATGCGCGCCATATGGTCGAGCGCCGCAGACGCAGCAGAACCGGCGTCGTTCCATCCCTCGAAGGCAGCAATCATGACGCCTTCACTGGAAGGAATCTCGGGAAGTGCGTCGCCGTGGTTCACATCACCACCTTAGACTGCACTCGATGGATACACCTCCCGAATTCCCTGGCGCTGTTTTGTGGGACATGGATGGCACCTTGCTCGACAGCGAACCCATCTGGATTGCTCAAGAAACCGCACTCGTAGAACGCTTTGGTGGCACCTGGACAGCAGAAGACGGCTACACCTTGGTAGGGCAGTCGCTTATCTATTCCGCACATCAGCTCATCGCCGCAGGAGTGGACATGGAGCCTGAAGCCGTGGTGGACACCTTGGTAGAGGGAGTGGTGGGCGCGATGCGTCGTCAAGTTCCTTGGCAACATGACGCTCTACCTGCGTTGACACGTTTTGCTGCCGCAGGAATTAGGCAAGGCCTGGTGACGAGTTCGTACACGTCCATGGCAACAGTGACGGCGGAGGCTGCCCAGGTTTTTGAGGTGAGAGTTACCGGCGACGAGTGCGAGAAAGGCAAG
>WTKG01000070.1 GCA_011524475.1 Demequinaceae bacterium | reverse complement strand
GCCAAGCCGTGCGCGATAGGCCTGCCCCAGCGATGCCGCCGCTATGGGCTCCGTGGTGATGCTCGCAAAGACGCGTTCCAGCGGCACCCCGAGTTGATCTTCCGCCAGCGCGCGCACCTGGTCAAAGGCAACGGGAGGCACCTCGTCTTGGAGGCCTTCGAGTTCTGCGGTGAACTCCGGGGGCAACACGTCCAATCTGCTCGACATGTACTGCCCGAGTTTGATCATCAACCCGCCCAGGTCCACCGCCAGCACCCGGTACTTGCGGGCAAAGTGCTGCATCCGGCGGATGCGCGTACGCTCAGCGACTGCGCGAAGACCAAAGCGCGGCAAAAAGAGTTCGTACCACCACGTCACTACGAGGTGACGCGCGGCAAAACGCAAGATGCGGCGATAGCGAGCGCGGCCAGCGACGGCCCTCGGCATGAAACCTCCTCAACCCTGGCGGTCTGCTAGCAGGGGGCTTAGCCTTTCGCGAGGATTGAGTACACCTTACGGCGTGCGTCCTTCAACACTTTCGTCACCTGGTCTTGTTGCTCCGCGTCACAGCCGCGGGCAGCCTCTGCAACAGCCTGGGCAAGGTCAAAGCCGGCCTTGGACATCGCACCCACACGACTCGGTTCCTTGGGCTCAGAGGCGTCTTCGGTGCTCCAGGGAGCGGTGGCATCTGCCGCCGCTTCGCGGCCTTCGTCGGTCAAGGAGTAGATCTTGCGGTCGTTATCCATCGCGGCCGTAACCAGTCCCTCATCCGCAAGCAACTGCAGAGTGGGGTACACCGAACCGGCGCTGGGCTTCCAGCGTCCCTCGGTGTGCTCTTCGATTTCGCGAATCACCTGGTAGCCGTGCATCGGCTTATCCACAAGTAGAACAAGCACTGCGCTCCGCACATCACCGCGACCCATGCGTGTGCCCACGCGCTTGTCGAACCCTGCCTTGAACTGGTCAAATGCTTCCCACATGGCTTCTGCGGGGTGTGTGGAGCGGGACGTGGGGGCCATGGGTTCCTCCTCGAGAGATATTCCAGCGATATGTCGAAAGATACTTAACGATATGTCGCTATCTTCGCATATTTTGCGGCGCACGGCAATCACAGGTTCACATGCGTCAGCGCACAAGCTCACTCCAGAAGTTTTCCATTGCCTAAGGACCTAGTCTGGGCACATGGCCTCATCGACCGCTGCTCCTGGCATGCCCGCGCGACTGTTCCCCGTCATCACCATCATGGTGTTCCTCGTCATGATGGACAGCCGGGTGATGACGGCCATGCTGCCGGACATCGCGCGCGACCTAAACTCGACAATCGAAGCCACCGGCATCGCCATCACGATGTACTTGATTGCCTATGGCGTCTTCCAGCTCGCGTATGGCCCGATCGCGGACCGCATCGGCCCCGTCAAGGTGATGTCAGCCGCCGCAATTGTGCTCGCGGCAATTCTCGGATTCACCGTATTTGTCACGTCGATGCCTGCGCTCGTAGGGCTGCGCCTGATCGCCGGAGCTGTGGCGGCGGCGTTCTTCCCGCTTGCGCTCGCGACTGTTGGCCGCCTAGTTCCCTACGAACAACGTCAGCAGACCATTGGGTCACTGCTGGCCGCCGTTGCTCTGGGGCAGATTCTGGGTGCCGCACTTGGCGGATTCGTCACTGAGTGGATTTCGTGGCGCGCAATGTTTGCCCTCAACGCCGTGATCACGGTAGGGATGGTGGCGTTCTTATGGCAATTGCGCGGGTCGGTCGGCGGCACGGCGCCCAGCGGCGCGATGTTTGCAGCTCACCTGCGAATCCTGCGCAACTCGCGCGCGATGTGGATTTCGTTGGTGGTGCTGCTTGAGGGTGCGGCGATATTTGGCGGAGGCGCATACATCGGAGCACTGCTCAACGACGGCTTCGGCGTGAGCTTGGTGACGGTCGGGCTCGTATTGATGCTCGAGGGTGCCGCCATATTCCTCACAAGTCGCAATCTCAAGCGGATTCTCCCGAGACTGGGCGAGAACCGGGCCATTGCAGTGGGCGCCGCGATGATGGCCGTGGGGTTCCTCCTCCCCTGGATGTTCACCACCTGGGTGTCCGTGATTCCTGGCGTTCTCCTGATCGGTGCTGGAT
>WTKG01000122.1 GCA_011524475.1 Demequinaceae bacterium | reverse complement strand
CACCGATATCTCGCTTGAACCTCTCACGCACGGAGGGGGACAAGAGCGCAAACTACGATCTGGAACCGTCAATGCGGCAGGGTATGCCGCGGCAGCCGCGGCGGCACAGGAAGCGATGGGTGGATGGGAAGAGGAGCATCAGCGTTTGAGTTCGCTTCAACGCTCACTGATTTCTGAGGTGATGTCCCACGTTCCTGATGCGTACCTATCTGGCCCTGACCCTGGCCCAGAAAGACTTCCTGGGAATGTCCACTTTGTTTTCCCTGGATGCGCAGCAGAAGCCTTGATGTTTGTGTTAGACGAGCACAATATTTATGCCAGTACTGGTTCTGCGTGTAGCGCCGGCGTGGCTCAACCTAGCCATGTGCTGCAGGCGATGGGGCGCACGGCGGCGGACGCCGCGGCAACGATGCGTTTTTCCATGGGATACCAGACAACGGAACAGGATCTCGATGCACTGCTCTCTCATCTGCCCGCTGCGGTGGCGAAGGCGAGGCGCATAGGGCGATCGCCCGTAGAATCGTGAGATGCGTGTATTAGCTGCATTGTCGGGAGGCGTGGACTCCGCTGTTGCTGCCGCTCGTGCGGTAGACGCTGGACATGATGTCGTGGGTGTCCACATGGCGTTGAGCAGGAACCGGGATTTGCATAGGAACGGTTCTCGCGGATGTTGCAGTATTGAAGACTCTAATGACGCCCGCCGTGCTGCTGACCTGCTCGGAATACCGTTTTATGTGTGGGACTTGTCCGAAGAGTTTCACGACACAGTCATTGCAGATTTTGTTTCTGAGTATGAAGCCGGGCGTACGCCGAATCCTTGCGTGCGCTGTAACCAACACATCAAATTTGATGAGCTGCTTTCCCGTGCGCAGGTTCTCGACTTTGATGCGGTATGCACGGGCCACTATGCGCGAATAGAGGTGCGTTCCGACGGGGTGCGCGAACTGCATCGCGCTGCGGACATGGCAAAAGACCAGTCATATGTCCTTGCGGTTATGGGGCACGAGCGGCTTGCGCAGTCAATGTTCCCGCTCGGAACAATTGCCTCGAAAGAAGAAGTCCGAGCGGAGGCTGCCGCGCGAGGGCTAGGGGTATCGAACAAGCCTGATTCCTACGACATTTGTTTTGTGGCTGATGGTGACACCATGGGATTCTTGCACCGCCAATTGGGTGAACAGCCGGGTGAAATCGTGGACGAAACCGGCGCGGTGGTAGGGGAACATGCAGGCGCATATGCATTCACGGTGGGGCAGCGCAAAGGATTACGCCTCCCGAGGCCATCCGCCGACGGAGCCCCTCGGTACGTAACTTCCGTGAATACCTCTACGAACACTGTGGTGGTGGGGCCGGAGACACTGCTGACGGTGACTGAAATTACCGGTGAAAACCCCACGTGGCTCGCGACTGACGTGGATTCCAGCCAAGAACGTGAATGCACTGTTCAAGTGCGCGCTCATGGCACCGCTATTCCCGCTACCGCGGTGTTGCGAGAAGGGGTCCTCACGGCACGTCTTCATGAAGGCATCCGGGGGGTGGCTGCTGGGCAATCTATGGTTGTGTATGCAGGGACTCGCGTCTTGGGGGAAGCGACGATTGCAGGGCGTGATGCACATATACGCAGTGAGGCGTCAAGATAAGCGCGATGCGGTACGAGGTACTCTCAGGTGAGCGACTGTCGGGGAGGGCATGTGCGTAGCCTTGATGCGCTGGTAGAGGAATGGGTCCGTCACGGCGTGCTGACTCCTGAAGCCGCGGAAAATGTGCGTTCCTATGAAGCCAGCCGCACTCCTGAACCTGGTCCGCACCCTCGGGCGAATTCCTCACGCCGGAGCGCACTCTCGGAACTTCTTGGTTATTTGGGAGCGTCTTTGGCCGTGGTCGCCGTCGCGTTTATCCTCACCGACCTCTGGTCATCTTTGGGGCACCCGGTGCGCATCGCCATGGTGGGTTTACTTACAGCAGTAGTGACGGGTGCGGGAATCGTCTTATGGCGTTCGCCAAGCGCAGGGGCGCAGCGATTAGTGTCCGTGCTGATGGTGGCCGGTGTGAGTGGTGTGGGGTGGCTGGCATGGCTCCTCGTCCGCGGGGATAGGGAATATCGTTTCTACG
>WTKG01000171.1 GCA_011524475.1 Demequinaceae bacterium | reverse complement strand
GTTATCTGGGTGTCCTTCGAAATTCATTGCCAGCCGCAACACCACCTCAGGAGGCAAGCGCTCCGGCTCCGACACCATTGCCCGCGCTGCGCTAATGCCCGCCACCACAGTGGCAGCAGACGAACCCAGTCCGCGAGCATGAGGAATTCTGTTCTTAGAGTGAATCCGTAGTCCCGTTAAAGGCGCGTCCACATACTCCAGGGCGGATCGAAAAGCTTTGACAAATAAATGAGATTCATCGCGCGGGAGTGTCTGCGCACCTTCTCCTTCCACCTCTACGACCACGTTCGTGGAGGCAATAGCTTCCACGGTGATCTCATCCACGACATCGACTGCCATCCCTAAGCAGTCAAAGCCTGGGCCGAGGTTGCCCGCCGAACCAGGTACCGTCACCCGCACATGGTCTGTTACCAGCTTCACGACAACTCCAACGCCTCGACAGCAGCATCTATGTCGACCGGGATTACTATCGGCTCCACATTCAGATGAGATACCGCCGTCGCAGTGTCCTTGAGTCCGTTTCCCGTCACCGTGCACGTGATCGTTGCCCCTGCGGGAACATCATCGTGAGCAGCGGCTGCAATCAAACCCGCGACTGATGCTGCTGACGCTGGTTCCACAAAAACACCCACTTCCGCTGCAATCAATGCTTGCGCTTCCAGTATTTCGCGGTCAGACACCGCGCGGATCCAGCCACCAGATTCGTCACGCGCGGCAATAGCTTGATCCCAGGAAGCAGGTTTTCCGATACGAATGGCCGTGGCCACGGTTTCAGGAGAATCCACGGGCACTCCGGTCACTAATGGAGATGCTCCTTCCGCTTGGACCCCCCACATTGCCGGTGTGCGGGTAGCTCGTCCTGCTTTCGCGTACTCCGTGAAACCAGCCCAATACGCAGTGATGTTTCCAGCGTTCCCCACCGGTAGCACGTGAATATCAGGAGCCTCGCCTAGCTGATCGCAAATCTCAAACGCCGCTGATTTTTGCCCCTGAATACGGTAAGGATTCACGGAATTCACCAACGACACCGGGTAATCCTCACTCAAGCGCCGCACCATCGTCAGGCACTCATCAAAGTTGCCATCCACCTGAACCAGCCGCGCACCATGCACTATCGCCTGCGCCATTTTTCCCGCGGCGATCTTTCCCTGAGGAATCAGGACGACACAAGTAATCCCCGCCGCAGCTGCATACGCCGCAGCCGATGCAGAAGTATTCCCAGTGGAGGCGCACACCACCGTGGTGTCGCCTTCCTGAACCACCCGCGTAATCGCTGATGTCATCCCTCGGTCTTTAAAACTCCCCGAAGGATTCTGCCCTTCTACTTTGAGGAATACAGATGCTCCTACCTTGGACGATAGAGCGGGAGCCTCGATGAGTGGAGTACCCCCCTCACCGAGGGAAATAATGCGCACGTCACTGTCGAAAGGCATGAATTCTGCGTATTCGCGCAAAATTCCTCTCCACGGCTGGGCCATAGTTATCCCCCCACCATGCGCAGGACCGCACGGACGTGCTGCACGTCACCGTGATCGCGAAGCGCCGCAACAGTGTCTGCCAAACTGGATTCCAAAGCCTCATGAGTAGAGATAACGATGTCGGCAATCTCTCCCTCTCCCGGTTCCTGATGGACGGAGTCAATGGAAACGCCATGCTCTCCTAAAGTATGGGATACCCTCGCGAGGACTCCAGGCTTATCTGTGACCTGCAGACGGATTTGATACCGCGTCCGGGTGGCACCCATAGGGATGATCGGAACCGAAGCGTATGCAGATTCACGGGGACCCATGCCGCCATTGACGCGATTACGTGCGGCACTGACCACATCTCCCACCACTGCAGAAGCCGTTGGGGCACCCCCCGCCCCTTGCCCATAAAACATGAGTTCCCCTGCCGCCTCGGCTTCCACAAAGACAGCGTTAAAGGCTCCTTTAACCCCGGCAAGCGGGTGATCGTGAGGCACCAAAGCCGGGTGCACACGCACCGCGATGCCCGAGTCATACCGTTCCGCAATGGCAAGAAGTTTGATCACGTTGCCAGAACTCTTCGCAGCCGCCACGTCTTCGGCGCTGATGGCGGAAATACCTTCGCAATGCACGTCGCTCAACGAGACACGCATGTGGAA
>WTKG01000120.1 GCA_011524475.1 Demequinaceae bacterium | reverse complement strand
ATGTGTATAAGAGACAGGACGAGGTGTCAGTACCTTTGCGCATCCTTTTCCGGAGTGATGTGAGGTCACCTGCGAAGTGGGGTATGTGGCGCCCCAGTGACCTCAGCGCGGCTACACTTCCCGCGTGAGCGCGCAACAAGAACAACGGTACGATTTCGCAGCTATCGAAGCCAAGTGGCTGCCGGTGTGGCGTGAGACCCAACCCTTCCGTTCTGGCAACGCAGACGATACTCGCCCCACAAAATACGTGCTTGACATGTTCCCGTACCCCTCAGGGGATCTCCACATGGGTCACGCAGAGGCGTATGCCCTCGGGGATGTGATTGCTCGATACTGGGTGCAGCGCGGCTTTAACGTCCTTCACCCCATTGGCTGGGACTCTTTCGGGTTACCTGCGGAAAATGCGGCGATCAAGAATGATTTGGATCCTGCCGCGTGGACGGAAGAAAACATCGCTCAACAGCGTTCGTCCATGGAACGGTATGCGTGTTCTTTCGATTGGGATCGTGTGCTGGCAACTCATCGTCCTGACTATTTTCGGTGGAATCAGTGGATTTTCTCGCGACTTCATGAAAAAGGCTTGGCGTACCGTAAGCCCAGCAACGTCAATTGGTGTCCTCAAGATCAGACGGTTCTCGCGAACGAGCAAGTCGTCGACGGAAAATGCGAACGATGCACTTCTGAGGTCACCAAGAAAAAACTCACGCAGTGGTACTTCCGGATTACCGAGTATGCGGACCGCCTGCTTGATGATCTTGATGCGCTCGAAGATCGCTGGCCTTCCAAAGTTGTGGCGATGCAGCGCAATTGGATTGGACGTTCGACTGGCGCCGACGTTCAGTTTCAGATCGAAGGCCGTGGCGAGCCCATCACGATTTACACCACCCGGCCGGACACACTTTACGGCGCGACTTTTTTTGTGGTTGCGGCTGACTCCGATTTGGCTCTGGAACTTGCCAACGATGCCCCTGAGGCGACGCGGACCGCTTTCGAGAACTATGTGAGTGAAGTGAAGGCCGCTTCTGAGATCGAACGGCTCAGTACCGAGCGCCCTAAAACCGGCGTCTTCTTGGAACGCTATGCCATTAATCCTGTCAACGGTGAAAAATTACCGATTTGGGCTTCTGACTACGTGCTGGCTGATTATGGTCATGGCGCGATCATGGCCGTTCCTGCACATGATCAACGAGACTTAGATTTTGCGCTGGCTATGGGGCTTCCGGTCCGTACGGTGGTGGACTGCCGTGACGACAACGGTGACGTGATGCCGGACCCTGCTATGAGCGGAGAGGCCACGATAGGGGATGGCAAACTCCTGAATTCTGGGCCGCTCGACGGTATGGACAAAGCTGCCGCTATCGAAGCGATCACGGCGCGTCTGGTGCGCGAAGGAGTCGGAGAAGCGGCAACCAACTACCGCCTGCGTGACTGGCTGATTTCACGTCAAAGATATTGGGGTACGCCGATCCCGATTGTGTACTGCGATACGTGTGGGGAAGTCAGGGTTCCCGACGAAGATCTGCCAGTGGAGTTGCCTCCCGCGGCGGGCTTGGATCTGAAACCGAAGGGCCAGTCACCTCTGGCGGCCGCGGAAGAGTGGGTCAACACTACGTGCCCTCAGTGTGACGGTCCGGCAAAGCGGGACACCGACACGATGGATACGTTCGTGGACTCGTCTTGGTACTTCTTGAGATACCTCTCCCCAGGCAAGACCGATGGCCCCTTTGATAGTGATGAGGTGAAGCGCTGGGCGCCGGTGGATCAGTACGTGGGAGGCGTGACGCACGCGATTTTGCATCTGTTGTATGCACGTTTTGTCACGAAGGCACTGCACGACTTAGAGATGATTGATTTCGAGGAGCCTTTTACTGCCTTGCTCAATCAGGGCATGGTGTTAATGGATGGTTCCGCCATGTCAAAGTCTCGCGGCAATCTGGTGAAGTTGTCGGAACAACTCGACGAATTTGGGGTAGATGCAGTGCGGCTCACCATGGCCTTTGCTGGACCTCCTGAAGACGATATTGATTGGTCTGATGTGTCTCCGGCGGGGAGCGCAAAATTCCTGGCACGTGCATGGCGCCTTGCGCGTGACGTTTCTAGCGAGCCGGGAGTGTCAGTACAAGACGGGGAT